>NZ_JAFLMX010000106.1:0-1371 GCF_017849675.1 Alteromonas sp. AO-Serp | reverse complement strand
TAGTGTCACGGGTACATCAACAGCATTAACTACTGCTTTAATAATCGCTTCCACTGTGTCTGGGTATTGAAGCAATGCAGAACCTGCCAGCTTCTTATTGACCTTTTTAGCAGGACAACCCATGTTGATATCGATGATTTGCGCACCGTTCTCAACATTAAATTGTGCTGCTTGAGCCATAAGCTCAGGATCAGCCCCAGCTATCTGTACAGAGCGAATGCCTTCTTCACCCTCATGATTCATACGCGCTTGTGATTTAGCTGTGTTCCAAACTTTCGGATTACTCGAAAGCATTTCTGAAACAACAAGCCCTGCACCTAAGCGCTTACAAAGTTGGCGAAACGGTCTGTCTGTTACGCCAGCCATGGGGGCCAACATCAAATTGTTTTCTAACTCGTAAGGTCCAATTCGCATTATAAAATGTATAGCTCGCCATCTAAAACTGCACAGAAAATATACACCCGGCTAAAACGGGGCGCTAAGTGTACGTGTTTTCGCAAGGCTTGAAAAGGCTAAAAATCGCACAAAATTTCACTCCGTGGTCTTGACAGTGAAAAAAATCTGTCACATTAGTAAGCTAACGTCGATTTTTAGTTTAAATATTGTACGAAAGTCTTACAGCCCCCGATTTGAAAGGGCTGTAATGTGAAAAAAATTAACAATTAATTAGGCGGTAACGTGCTTTGTCGTACAAATTTTCGTCGCAATTTTGAGGTGGTTTACCGAAAACACACTATTCTAACTGGGCGTAATTTTCACCGACTGGTCGGTTTATCACTCAAACTTAGTGTTTTTTGCCCGACACTCTCGCCCATTCGCCATCTATGGCACTGGGTTCAAGTGTAATATCTTGAGCGTACGCTTCTTCTATGCGCGTAACTTGCTCCGCCAAAATGCCAGAAAGAACTAACAAACCACCTGATTTGCAGTAATTTGTAATCACGCTTTGAAGTTCTAGTAATGGACCTGACAAGATGTTCGCCATCACGACATCGGCTTCAAGCTCAGGCTGGTCTTCAGGAAGGTATACATCCAAACGGTCTTCAACGCCGTTGCGTCGTGCATTTTCTTTTGTTGCTTGTAGCGCTTGTGGGTCGATATCAATGCCGATGACGCGCTTAGCGCCCAATTTCAACGCAGCTAACGCCAAAATTCCTGAACCACAGCCAAAATCGACAACGGTTTTATCCGTCATATCTATGCCGTCAAGCCAGCGCAAGCAAAGCGCAGTGGTAGGGTGCGTGCCAGTACCAAAGGCAAGACCTGGGTCTAACATTACGTTAACCGCGTTTGGATCGGGAACATCGCGCCAGCTTGGGCATATCCACAAGCGCTCGCCAAACTGCATGGGATGGAAGTTATCCATCCACT
>NZ_JAFLMX010000064.1:0-2969 GCF_017849675.1 Alteromonas sp. AO-Serp | reverse complement strand
ACCCGACATTGCGTTAATTTTGCTAGCGTATTCCATGTACTCTTCAGCAGTTGGAATGCGCCCAACAATGGCACCCACCGCAGCAAGCTCGGCTGAAGTCAAATAAACATTTGCCCCATCGCCCAAGCGGTTAGGGAAGTTTCGAGTAGACGTGGAAAGCACCGTTGTGCCCGCATCCACCCGTGCTTGGTTACCCATACATAGTGAGCAGCCGGGCATTTCTGTACGTACGCCTACGCGACCATAAATATTGTAATAGCCCTCTTCCATTAACTGGGCTTTGTCCATCTTAGTCGGTGGTGACATCCATAAACGGGTTGGCAGTGTTTTGTTGTATTGCTCAAGTAGCTTACCGGCTGCGCGGAAGTGACCAATGTTTGTCATACATGAACCAATGAAGACCTCGTCTACCTTATCACCTGCAACGTCAGATAAGGTTTTCGCATCGTCAGGATCATTAGGGCAGCACACAATTGGCTCTTTAATATCGTTAAGGTCAATTTCGATTACCTCAGCGTACTCAGCATCTGCATCGGCGCGCATCAACTCTGGGTTAGCTAACCATTCTTCCATTTTCTGCGCGCGACGCTCTAGCGTACGAGGGTCGCCATAACCTTCGTTAATCATCCAGCGTAGCATGGTAATGTTTGAACGCAGGTATTCAGCAATCGACGTTTCAGATAAGTTGATAGTACAACCGGCTGCTGAACGCTCCGCCGATGCGTCAGAAAGCTCGAACGCCTGTTCTACGGTTAAGTTCTCTAGTCCTTCGATTTCTAAAATACGGCCAGAGAAGGCGTTGATCTTGCCTTTTTTCTCGACCGTTAATAGGCCTTGTTTGATGGCGTACAGCGGAATGGCGTGTACTAGGTCGCGTAGCGTAATGCCCGGCTGCATTTCTCCCTTAAATCGCACTAGTACCGACTCGGGCATATCTAGCGGCATAACGCCAGTAGCCGCAGCGAACGCGACCAGACCTGAACCCGCAGGAAATGAAATACCCAATGGGAAACGAGTATGCGAGTCACCACCCGTGCCTACTGTGTCAGGCAGCAGCATGCGGTTTAACCAGCTGTGTATAATGCCGTCACCAGGACGAAGCGATACGCCACCGCGGTTCATTATAAAATCAGGCAGCGTGTGCTGCGTTTCTATATCCACCGGCTTTGGGTAAGCGGCGGTGTGACAGAATGACTGCATGGTTAAATCGGCAGTAAAGCCAAGACAGGCTAGGTCTTTAAGCTCATCGCGGGTCATTGGCCCTGTGGTATCTTGCGAGCCCACGGTTGTCATTTTAGGTTCGCAGTAGGTGCCTGGGCGAATACCGTCGACACCGCACGCCTTACCCACCATTTTCTGCGCTAACGAGAAACCCGCGCCGCTGTCTTTTGGCTGTTCAGGCGTACGGAATAAATCCGTTGGGCCTAAACCTAGTGTCTCACGCGCCTTCTCGGTAAGGCCACGGCCAATAATCAGGTTGATACGTCCACCTGCGCGCACTTCATCCAGAATCACCTTCGACTTATAGCTGTATTCTGCAAGAAGTTCACCGGTTTCATGGTTGGTGATTTTGCCTTCAAACGGATAGATGTCTATCACATCACCCATGTTCATTTTTTCCACATCGGCTTCAAACACCAATGCACCGGCATCTTCCATGGTGTTAAAGAAGATAGGCGCGACTTTTGAACCAATGCACACACCACCGCCTCGTTTATTAGGCACACCCGGTAAGTCTTCACCGAAGAACCACAATACAGAGTTAGTTGCCGACTTGCGTGACGAGCCGGTTCCAACTACATCACCGACAAACGCTACGGGATACCCCTTACTTTTGACTTCTTCTATTTGCGCCATTGGGCCTTTAACACCAGGTTCTTCTGGCTCTAAACCTTCGCGGGGCATCTTGTAAGCTGCCAGGGCGTGCAGAGGAATATCTGGGCGAGACCATGCGTCAGGGGCTGGCGACAAATCATCAGTATTCGTTTCACCTGTTACTTTAAACACGGTGTAAGTGATTTTATCGTCCATTAACTTGCGCGACGTGAACCACTCACCTTCAGCCCAAGATTTAATGATGTCAGTGGCATGCTCGTTACCCGCTTTGTGCTTTTCTTCCACATCGTGATAAGCGTCAAACATTAAAAGAGTATGTTTCAGCTCTTTCGCTGCCAACGGCGCAAGCGCGTTATCATCAAGTAGCTCCACTAAAGTGGCAATGTTGTAGCCACCGTGCATATTTCCTAGCAGTTCAACGGCTTTCTCTTTAGAGATAAGCTCACAACTGTCTTCACCTTTTGCGATTGCACTTAAAAACCCAGCTTTAACGTAAGCTGCCTCATCAACCCCAGGCGGTACACGTTCTGACAGCAGTTCTAAAAGAAACTCCCCTTCGCCTGCTGGCGGGTTCTTTAATAAATCAACCAGGCCAGCTACCTGTTCAGCGTTAAGCGGTTTAGGTGGAATATTTTGAGCGGCACGTTCTTCAACGTGATTGCGATAGTCTTGTAACACAGTCTCTTCCTCTAAGTTAGCTTGCGCAATGGGAGTAAACGGTCTTGTACGCACTTGACGCAAGGTGTGTTTAATAAATCATCAACAGTATAACTTCACGGGCTCATTTTTTAAATTTAGCGCCCTTTTAATTCACTTATAATCGCTATTCATACCATTACTTTTAAACGACAAAAGCGATTAAAAAGAAATAAGCAAAGTAACTTTAGCAATTAACACGTAGTAAAGTTATAGGGCTTTATGACTTAAAGACAAGGGGTTAGCTGTACACGATGCTTCTTCAATTGAAGCAAACCGTAAACGATTAACACCAGTCCGCATAGATAATTACCCACTCAGCGAGAGTTAAAATGTTCGTAATCGCGGCGTGTTACCGCAGGTATAGTGGTTCTACATCAAGGTGACACAACAAAGAGTACGGACATTTTAAACTCGCCCTTCGGGAAGGTCTGGCA
>NZ_JAFLMX010000040.1:0-11448 GCF_017849675.1 Alteromonas sp. AO-Serp | reverse complement strand
ATGCTAAATTCGTGGGGATCCCTCAGAACTTAGTAACCTGAACCATACAAATTGATAAAGAGTTTTAGGACACCCAGCTATTCTTACAATTACGGTATTACAACATTAACGCTGCGAATAATAAGAGTGATAGAGAACAATATCCTAAAAGCTAACCATTTTTTTATGCGGAAAATTTAAAACGAGCCTTACAACTTTTATAAGGCTCTGGACGTAGGTTTAGATTGAACTTTTATTACGCTCGAGTTACAGCTTTTTATTTTACGTCTTTTTAAACAACTTAATTCCAATAAAAAACTTAATTAAAGCCGTTAAACAACTTAATTACTGTGAACAATTAGTTCGGCGTAATTGCGTTATGGTAAACGTCTTGTACGTCGTCGCAGTCGTTTAGCATGTCCATGAATTTTTCAAACATTGGCATGTCTTCTTCGCTAATCTCAGTTTCAGTCTGAGGCATCCAGCTCATTTCTTCTGCAATAAAGCTAATGTCTGGGTAAGCTTCAGTTAGTGCTGTTTTTACTTGATAGAATTCAGTGTGTGGCGCGTAAACTGTAACTTTACCGTCTTCAACTTCAACATCAGTTACGTCTACGTCTGCTTCCATTAGCACTTCTAAGATGGCGTCTTCGTCGTCACCTTCAAATTGGAATACCGCTTGGTGATCGAACATATGCGATACCGCACCCTGTGCACCAAGTTTCGCGTTGGTTTTAGTAAAGCAGTTACGTACTTCAGTGATGGTGCGGTTTGCATTGTCAGACAAGCAGTCAACAATGACCATGCAGTTACCTGGGCCAAAACCTTCATAACGCATAGGCTGGAAGTCTTCGCCAGCGCCACCAGCGGCTTTATCAATCGCTTTTTCAATAACGTGGCTTGGTACTTGGTCTTTCTTCGCCTTTTCCATTAGGCGGCGAAGTGAAAGGTTGGTGTCTGGATCGGCACCACCATTTTTCGCACATACGTAAATTTCTTTACCGTATTTAGAATAAACTTTAGTTTTTTGGCCGGCAGTTTTTGCCATGGCGTTTTTACGAACTTCGAATGCTCTTCCCATCTTAAAATTCTCTTTCTCGCAATTTGAAATGCTGCGTTGGGTTTTATCGGGCTACCTGTTGCCTGACCGTTCATCAGGCGCATCGCTCTGCCTTACTTGGTAGCATTGCCGAACTCGACGTTTCAATAAATGGTCGAACGCGACGGTGCTAAAAATTGCCAAGCGAAACACTGCCCAAAATAACGGTAGGCTAAGCGACACAAAAAATTTGGGCGAAATTCTACCTTAATTTTCGTGTAATACCAATGTGAACGCCCCTAGAAAGGGTGTAGGTTGGTAGCTTTCACATTTTTAATGAGGTCAAAATGTACTCTGACCCCATATTTATGCTTACGGCAAATGCTCGGTTGCCAAGTAGTCGTGTGACTGCATTTCCTTTAAGCGGCTAAGACAGCGCCTGAACTCAAAATTAAGTAGCCCCTCGGTGTACAAGCTTTCCAGCGCGACTTCTGCAGATATGATCAGCTTTACATTTCGCTCGTAAAATTCGTCCACCATCGCAATAAAACGACGCGCCACATCGTCATTATGCTGTCCCATTTCCCTAACATTGGCTAAAAGCACTGAGTGATAACAACGGCTTAACTCAATGTAGTCGCTCTGGCTTCTAGGCCCGCCACACAAGGCTTTAAAATCAATCATCAATACCCCGTCAGCGTTCCTAAGTGTCGGTATTTTTCGGTTGTTCACCTCAATATCTTCGCCTTTAGAGCCTTCTTCCGGAGCTAATTGAGAAAAGTAGCTATGCAAGTTTTCGGTGGCTTCGCCATCAAGTGGGTAGTGATAAATTTCGGCTTGCTCTAACGTTCTAAGACGATAATCAATACCGCTATCAACGTTTACCACGCGGGTATTCTGATTGAGTAGATCGATAGCAGGTAAGAACCGCGCACGCTGCAATCCGTTTTTATACAAATTGTCAGGGACTATGTTTGACGTCGCCACCAGCACAATACCGTGACCAAACAGCTCTTCCATTAACGTGCCTAAAATCATGGCATCGGTTATATCAGACACGAAAAACTCGTCAAAGCATATTACCCGCGCTTCTTTTGCTAACTTAGCCGCTACCAGCTTTAGCGGGTCTTGTGCATTTTTAAGCTGCTTTAGTTCATCGTGCACACGGTACATAAAGCGGTGAAAATGCACGCGCATTTTCTTTTCGAAAGGCAAACAGTCGTAGAATGTATCTACTAAATAGGTTTTGCCTCGCCCAACACCACCGTAAAAGTAAATGCCCTGGATACCAGGCTTCGCATGGCCTTTCCCAAACGCTGCTTTTAACTTTACCCGCCACGTCGTTTTCTTTTCAGGTTGGGTAAGTTCATCAAACAAACGTTGAAGTTCTTTTACTGCATTTTCTTGCGCCGCGTCGTAATGAAAGTCAGACGACTGAAGATCTAGCTGATATTTTTCCCATGGCGTCATCGCCGAAACCACTCCGTACAAAAGTCAATAGCGGCGCTTGCTGCACCGACCTGCTTGAATTTCTCAATTATGACCTTAATTTTAATGGAAATCACGGTAGAATCTCACATTGAAATTCGACATACACCGAATAAATGTCACGATGTATGCGCTTTTCGGGTTCGACCTTGCTATATTCAGCGTATGGTCGAAAGCAGCTTTTAGATCGTAGAAGTAAAGGTCGGCTGCAAGATGTAGATTGATTCGGAGAATATAATGGAATTGTTAGTATCTCTTGCTTTGTTAGTAGTTGGGTTAATTATTGGCTTTTTCGCAGGTCGCTTTTTTCAACAAAAGCAGGGCGCAGGCAATACTGCACAGACTGAGAAGCAAGTTAAAGAGATCCTCGCACAGCAGGCGCAACACCACATTCATCAAACTCGTCAAAGCTTAGAGAGCATTGAAAGCCAGTGCGAAACCTTAAAGCAACAAATTGAAGAGTATGAATTGCTGCTTGAGCAAGGCAGCGATGATGACAGCAAAGTTCCTTTTTATGGGGAACAAGCAACTACGTATTTACGTAACAACCTAAAAGGGTCTGACAAATCGAGAGTTCAGCGTGTATCTGACACACAGCCAAGAGACTTCGCTAACTCGGGTTCTGGGCTGTTCGTCGGCGGATCTGATAAGAATACCGCAGAAAAACAGTAACATCGGGAACTTTATCACGACCTCGGACTCTTTTAGTGAAACCATGCTATGTCGCATATAACATGAAGGAGTGTAAGCGAACATGAAAATGTCTTTCCGCCATTGTCTATTGGCGTCTGCCGTTGTTGTAAGTTCATTGGGCTTTACTGCTAGCACACAGGCGGCGTTACCGTTCTTTTCTGATAAGAAAGATGAAGTTCCCTCTTTAGCCCCTATGCTAGAAGAAGCTACCCCAGCGGTAGTGAGCATTGCGGTAGAAGGAACACAAACCTCTACGCAGCGTGTACCCGAGATGTTTCGCTACTTCTTCGGCGCCCCGCAAGAGCAGGTTCAAGAACGCCCTTTCCGAGGTCTTGGTTCTGGTGTCATCATTGATGCCGATAAAGGTTATGTTGTTACCAACAACCACGTTGTTGATAATGCAGATGAAATCACTGTTAAGTTAACTGACGGTCGCGAGTTTAAAGCGAAAAAGCTAGGCTCTGACGAGCAAAGCGATATCGCGCTACTTAAAATAGAACCTGATGATTTAAAAGCGTTACCGCTTGCCGATTCTGACGCGCTGCGCGTAGGCGACTTTGTAGTAGCTATTGGTAATCCGTTTGGTCTTTCTCAAACGGTTACCTCTGGTATTGTAAGCGCTCTGGGTCGCTCTGGCCTGAACATTGGCGGTTATGAAGACTTTATTCAGACCGACGCAGCAATTAACCGCGGTAACTCAGGCGGTGCGTTAGTTAACCTTCACGGTGAACTGGTTGGTATCAACACCGCTATTTTTGGTCCTAACGGCGGCAACGTCGGTATTGGTTTTGCTATTCCTGCCAATATGATGAAAAGCCTAATTGATCAAATTGCAGAATTTGGTGAAGTTCGCCGTGGCCTTCTAGGCATTTTAGGTAGCGATATTGACGCGGGCCTTGCCGAAGCCATGAATGCGGAAGTGAACATTGGTGCGTTCGTGAGCGAAGTGCAGCCAGACTCTGCCGCTGAAAAAGGTGGTCTGCAAGCCGGTGATATTATTACTGCCATTAATGGTCGTAAACTTCATAGCTTCCAAGAACTGCGCGCAAAAATTGCGAGTATGGGCGCGGGCGCTGAAGTTGAGCTCACGGTAATGCGCAAAGGTAAGAAAATGAATGTAGATGTTGTCTTAGATGACGCTACAGACACGACAGTGACGGCTGCTCAAATTCACCCAGCCCTAGAAGGTGCAACCCTGTCTAACGGCACTGACGATGCTGGTAATGCTGGTGTAGTGGTTTCTGATATTGAGCGTGGTGCGCCTGCGGCGCGAATTGGCCTTCAATCTGATGATGTGATAATCGGCGTTAACCGCGTACGTACGTCTACGGTTGCAGAGTTCAGAAATGCACTAGACGAAGCCAAAGGCGTTATCGCACTCAATGTAAAACGTGGAAACTCTACGCTTTACTTGGTAATCAGACAGTAGCAATTTAGCTCTTCAATTACATCCTCCGCTCAGACGCGTTAGTGTCCAAGCTGAGGGTTAGCATAAAGACGGCGCTTTATTAGCGCCGTTTTTGTTTTCAAATGATAACCGTTGAAAACAGTGTGCTCCTAGCTTCCTAACGGGGCTTCTTTACGGACTCCTCTGATAAGCCGCATTCTCGAGCTACACCTATGTCCACGTAAATAAGGCTGTATGAACAGCATGAAAGGTTTTGAAGTACATGCTAGTGCAAATTGAGTTGCACAAAATTTGCGTTTCATTACGGTAGTTTATTAAATAAAGTGATATCCTTTGCCGTAAGATGATAATTTAAGAATGTTGCGCTTTAAGATTGTGAAGTAGTGCTGAGTTAACGGCACGTATTAATTAAGTGCGACAGATAACAAAAAGTGTGATTTGTGACTGGCCGCTCAATTTTTAACTTCTTACTAAAATCTGTATTTCTTGGCGTAGCTGTTGCTGCATTACTGTTAGTTTTCCTACCCGATCTTCGTCAAGGCAAAGGCCTTGCTCAAGGGTTCTTTAACTCCCCCTCAGTAAGCGCTAGTCGCGAAAGCTATTTTACTGCTCTAAGTCGCTCTGCGCCTGCAGTAGTCAATATCTACAGCGTCAGTATTGAGAACGGTTCAGGCCTATTCAGAAATCAATCTCGTGGGCGCACCAATTTGGGTTCTGGCGTTATCATGACAGAAAATGGCTATTTGCTTACCTGTCACCACGTAGTTGCAGATGCAGATAGCATTTACGTAGCGGTTCAAGATGGACGTATTTTGGAAGCGCAAATTGTGGGCACCGACCCACTGACCGACCTTGCCGTGTTAAAAGTCACCGCTGATAACCTGCACATTATTCCTCAGGTGTCAGAACCTGACACCCATGTGGGTGATGTGGTGATGGCGATTGGTAATCCTTTCGATTTGGGACAAACCATTACTCAAGGCATAGTAAGCAGAGCCGGACGAAATGGTCTATCTAATTATGTTGATTTCATTCAAACCGACGCAGTTTTGAACCAAGGTAATTCTGGTGGTGCGCTGGTAGATAGCAATGGTATTTTGCTGGGTATCACTAACGCCAACTTCCAGGTGCTAGATTCAAATAATCGCGCTCGCAATGTAGACGGCATTAACTTTGCCGTGCCTTACGAATTAGCTAAGCGAGTCATGGATGAAATTATCAGCAATGGACGTGTTGTTCGTGGGCAGCTTGGTTTTGTTGGCGGTGAAAACCGCAACCGACCAGGCATAGACGTTTCAGCAGTAGCTAAAGGCAGCCCTGCCGACATCGCGGGTATCCGCCCTGGCGACATCATAGTAGCCATAGACGGCGTACGTTTAGAAAGCGCATCAAAAACGTTGGATATGATTGCCGAAACCGAGCCCGGTACCGAACTTGAAATTGAGCTCAGCCGCGACGGGCGTTCAATTACTCTTACGGCAACGGTTGCAGAGCTTCGCGCTGGTCAATAAGTATTGTTGGAGCTGGCAGATTAGTTCGACTTCCCAAGTTTAGAACGTGAAGATTTAATACTAGCCTGCATAGATATTAGACACAAAAAAGCGCCAGATAGATATGCTATCTGGCGCTCTTTCATAGAAGTGCAAAATCTTGAGTTATTCTTTCACTCTTTCAATGATGGCACCCAAGCCTCCCAGCTTCTCTTCAATGGCTTCATAACCACGGTCTAAGTGATAAATGCGATTCACGTGAGTCTCACCTTCTGCGATGAGCCCAGCTATCACCAAGCTTGCCGACGCGCGCAGGTCAGTAGCCATTACCGGAGCTCCTTTAAGGCTTGAGCTGCCTTTAGACACTGCTGAGTTCGCTTCTAACGCGATTTCTGCGCCCATACGTTGTAACTCTGGCACGTGCATGAAGCGGTTTTCAAATATGGTTTCTGTAATTACGCCCGTGCCTTCGGCAACACAGTTTAAGGTAACAAACTGCGCCTGCATATCCGTAGGGAATGCTGGGTGTGGTGCGGTTTTAACTCGCACAGCCTGCGGTTTGCGCCCTTCCATATCTAGCTCTATCCAGTCATCACCAGTGGTGATTTTAGCTCCGGCCTGCTCTAGCTTATCTAGCACCGCATCTAATGTATCTGGCGCCGCATGAGTACAGCGTATTTTCCCACCTGTCACAGCGGCCGCTACCAAGAAAGTACCGGTTTCTATACGGTCAGGCAGTACTGCATAATCGCAACCGTTTAAGGTTTCCACGCCCTCAATGGTTATTTTATCGCTTCCTGCACCGCTAATTTTCGCGCCCATCTGAATAAGACAGTTTGCTAAATCAACGATTTCGGGCTCGCGTGCCGCGTTTTCAAGAATGGTTGTTCCGTCAGCCAGCGCCGCTGCCATCAATAGGTTTTCAGTGGCACCCACGCTTACCATATCCATGAAAATACGCGCACCTTTCAGACGCCCATCGACTTCGGCTCGAATATAGCCTTCGTCTACTTCAATCTTCGCGCCCATCTTTTCAAGGCCAGTTAAATGAAGATTTACCGGGCGCGCACCTATAGCACAGCCTCCGGGCAAAGAGACATTCGCTTTACCTTGCTTAGCTAACAGTGGGCCGAGTACCAAGATAGACGCACGCATAGTACGTACTAACTCATAGGACGCTGTAACGCTTTGTAGCGTACTCGCATCGATAACGATATCGTTAGGTGCGGGTAGTGCGACTTCAACCCCTAATTCACGCAAAAGTGCCGTCGTTGTATTGATGTCACGAAGACGAGGAACGTTGGTGTAACGACAAGGAGAGTCGGTCAGCAAGCTTGTCATCAACAATGGCAAGGCCGCGTTTTTAGCGCCAGAGATGCGCACGGTACCATTGAGCGCAGGGCCCTTTTTAATTACGAGTTTATCCACGTGCTACGCCTATTATTGAGGAATATTAAACTGGCGCTCACGCTCCCAGTCTTTTACTGAAAACGTCTTGATGGTAATTGCATGCATGCTGCCGTCTGCAATTTTATCAGCCAAAGGCGCATATACCGCTTGCTGGCGCTTCACACGGCTCATTTCATTAAAAGCATCGCTTACCGCAATAATATTAAAATGCGAACCTTCGCCCTTTACATGGACTTCGTGAAGGTCTAACGCATCTTTCAAGATTTTTTCAATTTCAGACAATTCCATAACTTACTTCTTAATTCGCTAACGGGTGTTTATTCTACGGGTAAAAAGCTATCTGCGTCGCTTATTTTAGCAAGCTTACGTAGCTTCTCAGGCATTTTATATAGGCTCATGCTAACACCATTTTGCTTTGCATCCCTAACGGCATTAATAAGCCAAGCCAAACCTGCACTGTCTGCGCGCTCAACATCACTTAAATCAACAAGACATCTTTTATTGTTAATCAAGGTACTACGCTCATTTCCGTTCAAACTATCCCAGAAATTCTTCGACAGCGTTTCACGGTCAAGATGACCGTGAACCACTACATTGCCTTTGTCGTTTACCTCGAATAGGCTCACTCAGCCTCTCCTTCGATTTCGATTGGCTCGCCTTGCTTAAGCTCAACTGGCTTACCAATTTTGTCGCGCATTAGTGCGATAACTGCATCGATACCGTCTTGACGAAGGATTGATTCAAATTCGCTACGCTTGCTGTTTAGCATGCTGATGCCTTCAGCAACCATATCGTAGGCTTTCCACTCGTTCGTTTTACTATCTTTACGAACTTTAAAAGCAATTTTGATTTCAGGGCGGTTTGGATCTTGAACCACTGCACGCACTGTTACTGATTTTTTATCATCAAAAGATGATTCAGGCTCAAAGATAACTTCTTGGTTGTCGTAGTAGCCCATTGCCACAGCGTAGGTTGTTACCAAATATTGACGAAATACGCTGATGTACTCGCCCATCTTCTCTTGAGGTACTGACTTAAAGTGTTTACCTAGTACCATAAAAGCAGCGAATTTGTAGTCGATATGAGGTACTAATTCTTCTTCCATAATAGTGCGTAGCATTTCAGGATCAGCTTTGATCGCTGCTTGGTTCGCTTTGATGCGCTCAAACGTGCGGTTTGCTACGTCTTGAACCAATTCGTACGGGTTTTGTTCATTAACTTCTTGTGCATTCGCTATGCCCGCTACAGACATCATGAAGATGCCAAGTGCTACCATAAACTTTTTCAAAATTACTCTCCTAACTTAAAACTCTATTTAGCAGACCTGATGGCAATCTAATAAGTTTCATCACGCCGCTGGAATAATTTAACGACCTGGTAATATACGTCTGGCCGTAATACTGCGATTAGTCTTCGTCGCTTCCGCGATTAAATAAGAACTGACCAATGAGATCTTCAAGAACCAAAGCTGACTTAGTATCCTGAAGGTAATCGCCATTCTGTAAATTAGCGACACCGTCGAAAGAGAAGCCAGGTTGGAAGCCAACATACTGTTCGCCTAGCAAACCCGAGGTCAAAATAGACACAGAGCTGGTTTCTGGAAAGCCGTTGTATTCATTTAAAATTGACAGCTCAACCACTGGCGTAAAATCTTCTTGGTCTAGCGTAATCGATGACACACGACCAACCGTTACCCCACCAACCTTTACTGCCGATCTCGGCTTTAAGCCGCCAATATTGTCGAATTTTGCGTATAACGTGTAGGTATCGCCTTCGGTGGCTACCGTTTGGTTTGCTACTTTCAGTGCCAATAACAACAACGCACCAATTGTAAGCATGACAAACACACCAACCATTACTTCCGTTTTATACTTACTCATTCCGATCCCCTACTCGATACCAAACATAAGGGCGGTTAGCACGAAGTCCAGCCCTAATACTGCTAATGATGAATAGACCACCGTTTCGGTAGTCGCTTTGCTGATCCCTTCCGATGTTGGAATAGAATCGTAACCTTTAAATATGGCAATCCACGTCACAACCAAGGCAAACACGAGGCTTTTTATTACGCCGTTTATGACATCCTGGTTCCAATCTACTGTTGATTGCATAATTGACCAGTAGCTGCCTGCATCAACGCCTAACCAATCAACACCCACTAAGTGGCCGCCTAAAATACCAATGGCACTGAAAATAATGGCAAGCATAGGCATCGCTAACATTCCTGCCCAAAAACGCGGTGCGACAATACGTCGTAGCGGGTCTACCGCCATCATCTCTAAACTACTCAGCTGCTCAGTGGCTTTCATTAAGCCTATTTCAGCTGTTAAGGCTGAGCCAGCTCGCCCAGCAAAAAGCAATGCGGTAACTACCGGACCAAGCTCTCTTAACAATGAAAGTGCGACCATGGGGCCTAAGCTACCTTCTGCGCCATAATCAACCAAAATGGTGTAGCCTTGTAGCGCCATTACCATGCCGATGAATAACCCCGACACCATAATAATTAGCAGCGACTGAACGCCCACTACATACAATTGCTTAATCACCAACGGTACATTTTTAAGCCTAGGAACAGCGATTAATGCACCAAACAACATAAGAGCTGCTCGACCAACCGCAGTGACCTTCCCTATCGTTTTAGCGCCTATTGATTGGAAGAACTTCATTTATCTGCCCCCAAGAAGCTTGCTTTCAAATCAGGTGCAGGATAATGAAATGGTACCGGACCATCTGCTTTTCCTTTCAAGAACTGCTGGACTAATTCAGAGTCACTTTCTTTGATTTGCTGCGCCGTTCCTTCACCGATAACCCGCTTGTCAGCTAAGATATAAATATAATCGGCAATGGTCAGTACTTCAGTGACATCGTGAGTCACCACAATACTGGTTAGATTAAGTGCGTCGTTTAATTCACGAATAAGCTTAACCAGCACACCCATTGATATAGGATCTTGTCCGGCAAAGGGTTCGTCGTACATGATTAAATCTGGATCTAGTGCAATTGCCCTTGCCAAAGCAGCCCTGCGCGCCATACCACCAGACAATTCACTAGGCATTAATTGAGCTGCACCGCGCAATCCTACTGCCTGTAGCTTTAAAGCGACAATTGTCGCAATAACGTCTTCAGAAAGTTTTGTATGTTCGCGAAGTGGAAACGCCACGTTATCGAACACACTCATATCGGTAAAAAGCGCACCACTTTGAAAAAGCATGCTCATTCTACGACGTGTCTCATATAGCGTTTTTCTCGACATAGAAACAATCGAATCGCCGTCGAATCTAACGTCACCTTCATCTGGTGTTAACTGCCCGCCAATAAGGCGCAGCAGCGTGGTTTTACCTATACCACTTGGCCCCATTACCGCAGTAATTTTGCCTTTGGGTACCTTTAGCGATATCCCATCATAAATGATGCGATCAGCGCGCTTAAAGGTAAGGTTATCTACTTCAACTAAATGATCCATAGTTACTTAAATGTCGACCCCTGACGTTGGATTGAGAGCTTATAAAATAACGCGTTCAATCCACTTAGAAAATTTTAAAATTATAAGAGTATGTGAGTATTCAATTTCTGTGCCTTCACTTGATCCACTCTTAAGGTTTACTGCACAGTTTACTTTATGAGCGCATAAAATCAAAAAAGTTTACTCTCCAGTGTACTTTTTTGAATTTCTATCGCCAGACACGGTATAGAACACCTTGTCTGGGCGGTGTAATTTAAGGGCATTGTACGCTTTTTCAAGCCCCTCGCCAAAGTCGAAAAGTTACAAGTTATGTTCGATTAAGACGAATATATACCAGTCCGTATAGATTATTACCCACGCAGCGAGAGTTAAAATGTTCGTAATCGCGGCGTGTTACCGCAGGTATAGTGGTTCTACATCAAGGTGACACAACAAAGAGTACGGACATTTTAAACTCGCCCTTCGGGAAGGTCTGGCA
>NZ_JAFLMX010000274.1:0-29100 GCF_017849675.1 Alteromonas sp. AO-Serp | reverse complement strand
ATTGCTGGGGTAATTAACTTCGTACTTAACGATGCGTCAGAAGGCGGTACATTTGAAGCCCGTTACGGCTCTTACTACGAAGGCGACGGCGACATGATTCAAATGTCGGGTAACGTAGGTCTTCCGCTTTCTGACAAAGGTTTTATTAACCTTTCAGCTGAATACCGTACTGCAGACGACACATCTCGAAGTGTACAGCGTGCAGACGCTGCTGCATTGATAGCGGCTGGGAACACTTTTGTAGCAGATCCTGCGCAAATTTGGGGCTCACCTGAGATCAAACACGACATCAAACTTTTCGCTAATGCAGGTATAGAGCTTTCTGCTACCTCAGAAGCTTATATGTTTGGTAACTACGCCGAGCGTGAGGTTGAAGGTGGTTTCTACTTCCGTAACCCACACAATCGTGGTGGTGTGAACGATGGTGGTACAAATGAAGATGGCGAGCAACTACTGCTTGTTGGTGATTTAACCGGTGATATGTCAGGTAACTGTCCAACCGACATCGTAGTTGGTGATAACGTACTAGAGAACCCGCGTTATATTAACGAAGTTCAGAACAACCCTGACTGTTGGGCGTTCAACGAAATGCTGCCAGGTGGTTTCACGCCTCGTTTCGGTGGTACGGTTACAGATATGTCGCTTGTCTTTGGTACGAAAGGCGAACTTGACCACGATATTACTTATGACGTGAGCTTGAACCTTGGCCAAAACGAAGTTGACTTTGCTATTAGCAACACCATCAACCCGTCTTTAGGTCCAGAAACACCTACAGAATTTAGCCCAGGTCGCTATACGCAGTCTGAGCAAACCCTTGATATTGATTTCACTAAGCCGTTCGATGTTGGTTTATATGAACCACTATTCGTGGCAACTGGATTCCAATATCGCAACGAAAGTTATGAGAGCTTTGCAGGTGATACTGCCTCTTATGAAATAGGTCCGCTGGCGACACAAGGCTTTGGCATTGGCTCAAATGGTTTCCCTGGCTTGGCGGCCAATAGCCAAGGTCGTGTGTCCCGCAACAACATCGCACTGTACATTGACGCAGAAGCGTATATCACTGAAAACTTCATGTTAGCCGGTGCGCTACGTTATGAAGACTTCTCTGATTTCGGTGACACAACGAAAGGTAAGATTGCTTTCCGTTGGCAAGCACTTGAGAACATCGCTTTCCGTGGTGCGTTCTCAACAGGCTTTAAAGCACCTACCCTTGGTCAAAGCAACGTGCGTAACGTAACTACCGCGTTTGGTACAGGTGGTGAACTTATTGACCGTGCAACACTGCCTCCGACAGATCCAGTGTCTCAACTTAAAGGTGGTGAGCAGTTAACGCCTGAAGAGTCAGAAAGTATCACGTTTGGTGTGGTAGCCGATTTCGATAATGGTCTATTCATTACCGCAGACTACTACAACATTGAACTGACTGACCGTATCAGTACTGCCTCTGGTATTGCGCTGACTGAAGAAGACATTGCCACGCTGCTTGAGCAAGGTATCAACGATGCGTCTAGCTTCTCTGAAATCAGCTTCTTCACTAACGACTTCGACACCACCACCGAAGGTGTAGACGTAGTAGCGAACTATTCGATGGATATGATGGGCGGTGAAACTAAGTTCTCACTTGCATATAACTGGACGTCTACAGAAGTTGACCGCGCGTCGGATAATATCTCTGATTTCCGTATTCGCATGCTAGAAGATAACCTTCCAGCGGTACGTTACAGTGCAACAGCTAACCACACTAATGGCGACTGGCGCTTCCTTGCGAGAATGAACTACTACGGTAGCATCTTCGAAGATCACCTAGACTCTGCATTGCCGATTGACAAAGTAGGTTCTGAAATTACGTTCGACTTTGAAGTGGCATATAACTTCACTGAAGAGTTCACGGTAACTGTTGGTGCTAAGAACGCGTTTGATGAATACCCTGACGAAAACAACACTGATGCAGGTGGTATCACCTACGCACAGATTGCAGGTTCAGCGTATCCGACAACATCACCAATTGGTATAAACGGTGGCTTCTACTACCTAAGAGGTGTTTACACTTTTTAATAGGTAAGCAATTACCTATAAACCAAACTTTCACTTAATGTTTCAAAGTTAAGGGGGCATTAGCCCCCTTTTATTTTATTAGGTGAAAAAGAACGAAAAAGCAGGCATTATTGATGCCAATGTAAGCAAATCGAAACACACAACATTTAATATTATGACGAGAAAGTCGACAGTAGCTGAAACCTTTTTAAAATACCGCTCAAAGCTAATGCGTGCGGTAGGTTCTATTGTTGGCGCCGACGACATTGAAGACATCGTGCAAGAAGCTTTTATTAAAAGCTACGAAGCAGAGTTAAAACAAGAAATACAGTATGAGCGTACCTATATGCTCAAGACAGCGCGTAATCTAGCGCTGAACCATGTTGCGAAAGCTGAAAACAAAAATAAGCAGCAGCTCGATGACATGGATATTTTGCCTTATGAGCTTGTAGGGCACAGTTTAGAAAAAAATGTAGAAAGCAAAGAGCGTTTTATTCATTTTTGCCGAGCGACAGATACACTGTCTGCTGATGTAAAACGCGTATTTTTGCTGAAAAAAGTATATGGCATGCGACAAAAAGAGATTGCAGAGCTTGTGGGGCTAAGCGAAAGCACCGTTGAGAAGCATGTCGCCAAAGGTTTAATGATGTGCTCTAGGTACTTAGCCGAGCTGTCAAAGGACAGTGCATCCCCCCGTGCCACTGCTAACGCGACTCAGGACATAAGCCGTAGTTAACATGAATAATATTCGCCAGTTTTCAAGCAAAGAAGATATCCAAGAGCAAGCATGCTTATGGATAAGCCGTCTCGATCGCGGCTTAAACAGTGACGAAAAGACGGAGCTAGATGCTTGGTTGTCGGAAAGTAATGCGCATCGTCAAGCTTTGCTCGACGCCGCTAGCTTGTGGGACGACATGTCGGTATTAAATGAATTGAGCGGTTTATTCCCGCAGCCAACCTCTCGTCAGTCGTCGAAAAAACGCAATATGCCTAAAGCAGCGGTTTGGGGCATTGCGGCCACATTTTTAGTGATGGCAATAGCTGTTGGGGTAGTGGTTCAGCGCACGTGGCTAAATAGCACCCCTGAATTCGCAGCGGTAACACAAAAGGTACAAACCGGTGTTGGCGAACAGAAAAACGTGACGCTAGCCGATGGCTCTAAACTTCATCTAAATACAAACTCTGTCGTTACCGTAGACTTCTCATCAACGGCGCGCAATATCGTTTTATTGAAAGGGGAGGCACACTTTGAAGTGGCTCACGACACGTCTCGCCCGTTCTCTGTGACTGCGGGCAACAACACCGTTACCGCTGTTGGAACTGCTTTTAATATGCAATATGTGGATGATAATGCGTTTGAGTTAGTGGTTACCGACGGAAAGGTATTGGTGAAAGATCGCTTTAAGGCTTCATCCTCAAATGAGTCGCTCTTCACGAAACGTCCTGTTGCTGAAGAAGGACTTCTCATGTTCGCAGGTGAAAAAGCCACAGTGCAAGGTAAAGTGGAAGCTCGTGAAAGCATGTCTCAAAATGACATTGATGACGATTTAGCGTGGCAACAAGGTATGATTGTATTTAAAGGTGAGCCGCTAGAGGCCGTATTAGCTGAGATTGGCCGCTATACACCCGTTCGCTTTAACATTTCGGACGAAAGTTTGCGCAAGCGACGTGTAGCGGGCTACTTTAAGGTAGGCGATATAGACGGTTTGTTGTCTGCACTTAAGAGCAGCTTTAACATCAACTACGAGAAAGTCACAGAAACAAGTATTGAGCTTAAGCTAGCGAAAAGTTAAATATTTCTGAAAGATAGGTGCTTTCTACTATTCGTAGTTGGCATCAATTTCTTTAATGTGACAATATAATTAAAATAATAAGCACATCGATTTTATATCTTGCAATACAGCAATTTTGCGATAAGCAGGCAAACCAAAAAGGCAATAGAAAAGCTGCATGCCCTCGCGTGTTCGGCCCAATGCCTTTCGCAAAAAAGAATGTGCAAATTCTCCCGTATCTTGTCCCTCTCGGCACTTCACATAGCGTCCGGCTTTTTTCTTTTCATAGCACCAGCGCCAACGCTTCATGCACAAACAGACAGCCCTTCGCAATCACCCGACCAAACCGAACCAAAATTGGGTGCTTACAGCTTTTCAATACCCGCACAAAATGCTAATGAAGCGCTAACCGAACTAGCTAAACAGGCAAATACCACATTGCTTTTTCCTTTTGATTTAGCAAAAAAAGTGAAAACAAACGCATTGGAAGGTACGTTCACACTGAATGAAGCGCTGGCACAGCTTCTTGAAGGAACAGAATTGGCGGTAGTGACTGATGAAAGCGGTGCGGTAAGTATTCGTTCTCGTTCATCGTTAGTGGCGAAGGAAACACAGACACAAGATACCGAAAAGAAAACAGACGAGGGAGGCAATGGACTTGAAAAAATTGCGGTCGTCGGTACTCGTAACTCGCCTCGAAGTGCTGTTGACTCACCAGTTCCTTTGGATGTGATTGGTTCTGAAACCCTTAACTCACAGGGAAATTCAGACGTGCTTTCTATGTTAAGCGTGATGGTTCCTTCGTTAAACGTAAACGATCAGCCCATCAATGATGCCAGTAGCCTGGTAAGGCCGGCGAACCTTAGAGGCATGTCCTCGGATCACACGCTTTTGCTGCTTAACGGAAAGCGACGCCATCGCTCTGCGGTAATCACGTTTTTAGGCGGAGGTTTATCTGACGGTGCACAAGGGCCTGATATATCGGTTATTCCTGCCTATGCGTTAAAGCAAGTCGAAGTATTGCGAGATGGTGCAGCAGCCCAGTATGGCTCAGACGCCATTGCAGGTGTGATTAACTTCGTACTTAAGGATGCGCGTGAAGGAGGGCATGTTGCGCTGAAAGTGGGCGGATACAGTGAAGGTGACGGCGAACTGTTTCAAGTGCAGTTGAATAAGGGCTTTGCTATTGGAGAAGACGGCTTTTTAAATGCAACGGCAGAGTATCGTCAGCAAAATGGCACGTCGCGCTCTGTACAGCGGATTGATGCGCAGAACTTGATTGACCAAGGGAATGTGTTCATCGCGTCACCGTCCCAAGTATGGGGAGCGCTTGATGTTAACGAAGATATTAAACTTGCGCTAAATGCGGGCGCAGACATTTCGTCTAAATCACAATTTTACAGCTTTGCCACTGCAGCAAGAAGAGAAATAAACGGTGGTTTTTACTTTCGAAATCCGCAAACCCGAGAAGGGGTGTTCAGCCGTACCGACCCAAATACAGGGGAAAGTCGTCTGATTGTAGCCGATCTCGATGGATTGGAAAGTGGAATTGCTTGCCCTTCTATAACCTTGTCCAGCAATAGTGTATTGCTGGACCCCACGTATCAACTTATTGCAGATAACACAACGGCGCTTGGTGCCAACTGTTTTGCTTTCAACGAGTGGTTCCCTGGCGGTTTCACACCAAAATTTGGGGGTACGATAACGGACGCTTCTGTTGCGATGGGCGTTAAACATGAGTTACCTAATGGCTGGGCGATGGATGCCAGTGCGACATTGGGCTACAGTGACATTGAGTACACCATCTCCAATACGGTTAATCCATCGTTAGGGCCACAAACGCCAACGTCGTTTTCGCCCGGTGGTGTGTCGCAAGTAGAGCGAACGCTTAACTTAGATTTTAACAAACTCATTCAAACTATTTTCGACGATCCGGTTAGCATTGCCGTGGGCTTAGAATGGCGCAAAGAAACCTATTTTCAAAAGTCCGGCGATGAAGCGTCATATATTGCAGGCCCTTTCGCTCTAGAGCCGCCACTTGGGTTGAACCAAGGCTTTTCCATCGGTTCCAACGGTTTTCCGGGGTATCAGCCTCAAAGTGCTGGGCACTGGAGCAGAAGCAATTGGGCTGTGTACGCCGATTTGGAATTTTATGTTACCGAAGCATGGCAGTTTGGCGTGGCCACTCGTGTAGAGCATTTCAGTGATTTCGGCTCGACATTCGATGGGAAATTGAGTACTCGCTATAAATTAAATGATATTTTTGCATTACGCGGATCTGTAAACACCGGTTTTAAGGCGCCAACAGTAGGGCAGAGTAATGTTATCAACGTAACAACCGCCTACGGTGTTAACGGTTTGGAAGACCAAGCAACGCTGCCTCCAACTGATCTTATCTCACTGCAACTAGGCGCAACTCCACTTACGCCTGAAGAATCGGTGAACTTTAGCCTCGGGCTTGTTATGCAGGCAAGCGAGAACTTTTTTGCGACGCTCGACTATTTCAATATTCGCCTTTCTGATCGCATTAGTACGACATCTGCAATCCCGTTAACCGACGACGACATTAGTGCGCTTATTGCCCAAGGGCGTCCAGATGCGGCGAAATATAATGCTGCAAAGTATTTTACAAATGACTTTGACACAAAAACTCAGGGTGTTGATTTAGTTGTTAACTACAATTTTGCGCTAGCTGATTGGTCAAATTCTTTACTTCTTGCCTTCAACTGGACAGACACACAAGTAGAGCGGGTTACGCTTTATCCTGCGCAAGTGGGGGACGAAATACGGCTTCTACCTAATCTAACACAGGCAAGAATTCGTATGCTGGAAGATAACTTGCCTGCTCATCGAGGCAGTATCACGCTCGAGCAATCGAAAGGAAATTGGGCATTTACTTGGCGACTTAACTATTACGGTGGGTTTTATGAAGACCATCTTGATGCGTCCGCAGGCATGGACATATACGGCAATGCGTTAACCACATTCGATGCCCAAGTTGCATGGAAAGTACTGCCTCAAACACAAGTTACCCTTGGCGCCCAAAATCTGTTTGATTCGCTGCCTAATGAAAACCCTTTTCAAGGTGAAGTTGGCGCACTCTACCCACCTACATCGCCTAGCGGTATCAATGGGGCTTTCTATTATGCAGGCATTGAGTACACCTTTAACTAGGGCATGCTTCAGCAAAGCTACGTAGTTAAATGGTGCGCTGCACTCATTGAAAGTAAGAAAATGAGCCTAGCTCTGAGTTTGAAAGGACAACAACCTATCGTTTTAGGTGACGATGTGAATGTTACTTAGGTAATTAAACTAGGATATGACTTAGGTCACTTAAAGGAATAATCGTGATAATAAATATGGTGTTTAAAGTCTAGCCAAGGATGCTAAGAGCGATGACATTGCATGTTAAGAATACGCGGGTTGGCTAATTGCCTAGCCAACGTCTTTGAATAGGGACTCATCGACGATAGTTTGGTCAATGATCTGTTGCGCCATGTTGATGCACTTACCGCATTGTGAGCCAAGCTCTAAATGTTGACGTAACTCTCGCATATTTCCCACACCGTTTTCTTCAACCGCTGCGCGAATGCTTTTATCAGTTACCCCATAGCACATGCAAACAAACATTAAACGTACTCCAAATGAATCTGTAAATGATAATAATTGTTATTCTTTGCTTTAGCAAGTGGATAATGACAAATTTAATACAAGGTAATTGAAGAAAGACTGAACAGTGTGGGGGGATGTTAAGCGGTTATTGGTATGATCAGTAAAAAAACTCGTTGTTTAATATTGTTATTTCCATATTCGTACCTATTTTCTTTGAAAGAAATTTCTTATCAAAGTGGTTACGCAACGTAATCACTTCTATTATTACAATCCAAATATAAATGGAGAGACTCATGAGTGTATTAGTTGGCCGTCCAGCACCTGACTTTACTGCAGCAGCGGTACTTGGTAGTGGTGAAATTGTTGACACTTTCACACTAAGTGAAGCAATCAAGGGCAAGAAAGCTGTTGTATTCTTCTACCCACTAGATTTTACGTTTGTTTGCCCGTCAGAGCTTATCGCCTTTGACAAGCGTTTCGACGAGTTCAAAAAGCGTGGTGTTGAAGTGATCGGTGTTTCAATCGACTCTCAGTTCTCACACAATGCGTGGAGAAACACTCCGGTAAATCAAGGTGGTATTGGTCCGGTTAAGTACACCCTTGTTGCTGACGTTAAGCACGACATCTGCCAGGCATACGATGTTGAGCACCCAGAAGATGGCGTTGCGTTCCGTGGTTCATTCCTAATCGACGAAGAAGGTATGGTACGTCATCAGGTAATCAATGACCTTCCACTTGGCCGTAACGTTGATGAAATGCTACGCATGGTTGATGCACTAGCATTCCACCAAGAGCATGGTGAAGTTTGCCCAGCGGGTTGGACTGAAGGTAAAGCTGGTATGGATGCGTCGCCTGAAGGTGTTGCTAAGTACCTATCTGAAGAAGCAGACAAGCTATAAGCTAAACTGTTTAAAGATTATAAAAAAACAGCGCCTTTTGGCGCTGTTTTTGTTTATATCAGTTTGAATAAAACTACTCTTTATTTTCTACAGGCCATCCGCCTAGCGCTTTATAGCGATTTACCATATAGCAAAATAGCTCGGTGGTCTTTTGGGCGTCATACAGCGCACTGTGCGCTTCACTTTGGTCAAATGCGATCCCCGCTGCACGGCATGCTTTTACCAAAACCGTTTGGCCTAAGACCAATCCAGCAAGGCTGGTGGTGTCAAATGAAACAAACGGATGGAACGGCGTGCGTTTTATATTGCAGCGTTCTATCGCGGCATTGACGAAACTCTGATCGAACGTTGCATTGTGAGCAACAATAACTGAACGTTGGCAGTCTGCATTTTTTTGCGCCTTGCGGATGCCTTTACATAAGTCCTTCATGGCTTCGCTTTCTTCAATAGCCCCTCGCAATGCACAATTAGGATCGATGCCATTAAATTCTAAGGCTGCTGGCTCTAGGTTAGCGCCCTCAAAGGGGTCAATGTGATAATGAAAAGTTTGATCAGGATGAAGTATACCGTTTTCATCCATTTTCACCGTTACCGCGGCTAATTCTAACAGGGCGTCAGTGCCTGCATTAAATCCGGCCGTTTCAACGTCGATAACAACGGGAAAGTAACCTCGAAAGCGCTGGGAGAGAAGGGGCGGGTTGGCAGACATAAACACTCTTGTAAGACTCGATTGCGTTAATTGGTTGGTGACTAAAATGCGTACCAACCTGCGAAGCATATTGCGTAAAAGAATTATCGCAAGGATACTCTCGAGTTGCCAGTTGCAATTTATAAACTGTTAAATCAGGGGGCTAGCAAAAGTACAAAACGCGAATGGTATTAAACGCTAAACTTTTCTACAATTTGGACGATAATCAAATTAAGCGTGAAAAAATCATTAGGCACATTTCTTCTTTTTGTGTGAGCTAATTTGATTCATTATGTTCGGTAATTTGTGCACGTAGTGTTGTCTTTTACCTGTGTTAGTCTGATTTTCGTTATGGTGTCGAAATGGTGTCGAAATTAAAATACATCGCTTTATTGGGGATGCTGGGGTCATTGTCTTCCCACGCTGCCATGCGGCAATATTCTGCAACCATAGAAAGCTCCAACTGGCGAATAGACAAAGACACCCGACTTCAGTGTACCTTGAACCACGAACTACCCGGTTATGGCGAAGCCATGTTCACGAGCTCAGCGTCGAAGCAGCTTAATATGGAATTTGAACTGGACATGTATTTGCTGCCAAGCAAATTTGATATGGCTGCTGTTTATTCTGTACCACCTAAATGGATGCCCGGCGTTGCGCCTAAAACCATTGCCGACATGTCTATTCGTAAACAGTACAATGGCGACCTTCCGCAGGATGCGGCTTGGACTATGTTGTCTGAATTAGAAAAAGGCTTTTGGCCCACAATCTATTACCAAGATTGGTATAACAAATACGACCAAGTGAGTGTGGCATTAAACGCTAGCAACTTCTCTGGTGTGTATCGTGAATTTGTGAAGTGTGTATCGAACTTATTGCCCTTCGGTTTTGATGACATTGCCTACACGGTATTGTCGTATCAAAACAACAGTACAGAGCTAACCAAATATTCGCAGAAGCGCTTAACCATGATAGGTGAATACTTAAAAGAAGACAGCGAGCTTGAGCTTGTGCTTCTTGATGGTTACACCGATAGCTACGGCGGTCGCTATAATAATGAACAGTTGTCTATTCGACGTGCTAACGAAGTAAAAAGCTATTTGACTACGCTAGGTGTACCTGAAGATCGAATTCAGTTGACAGGCCACGGTGAGAAACGCCATATTGCGCCAAACGATACGCGAGAAAGCCGCGCCCAAAACAGACGCGTGGTGGTGCGACTTTCAAAATCCTAGGCGCTAATTGTCGCGCCTACACTCGCTTTAAAATGCGTTAGTTTAATTTTTCTCGCCACCTTAATACCGGTACTAAATGATCGGTGAAAACACCGTCAGCACCTACCACCTTGTCTAAAACTTCCAAGACTTGTTCTGAACTCATACCTGCTGGTAGTGCATCATGTCGGTAGGTGTAGGGGTGGATTGTCAGGTTATTTTCGTGGGCGTAGGCAATCCATGCCGCGGCTTCTATTTTTCCCTGAGTCATCGCTTCATTATCGAGTAAGTGGCCTAACCAAGGGCCTATGCCATCGGCATACAACGCAACCTGCTGCATGCCTTCCTGAGTGCGCAGCCAGTTATAATCTGTGTCGCTTTCGCCCCAGTCGTTTTCGCCAATCAGCATCACAACTTTGCCTTTATAGCCCAGGGTTTCACGAACGCGCTTAACTTCGTTAAAATCAAAGCATTGCAGGTAGCTATTACCGCTCTCTCCACCAAACCCGTAAGCATTCAAAGCATCTACAACGATTTTACTGGCATCAACGCCTTCTTTAATGTGAAAGGCAGGGGACTTTACTTCAGGATAAACCCCGACAGACGTTCCAAATTGGCGATTTAGCTCGCTGATTAGCTCAAAGTGTTCATTTAACGTGGCCACTTTAAAATTAGCATGTGTGCCGCGGTACCTATCTTTAAAAACTTGCTTCCCGTCACTGTTAGCGCGCTCGTGTACCCGCAGTTGTCGCAGTTCTTCAAGAGTAAAATCACGCGCGTAATAGCGTCCGTCATCGCGGTGGCGTGCAGGAAACACATCTTCTACATTGGTGACCGTTTCTAAGTGGATGTCGTGTAGCACAACGGGTATGTCGTCTTTGGTGATAACAACATCTTGTTCAATAAAATCAGGGCCCAGAGAAAAGGCGAGGGTAGCTGCTTCAAGGGTATGCTCAGGTAAATAGCCCGACGCGCCGCGATGGGCTATCACGGTAAAGTGCGTTTCAACATTTTCTTTTGTGTCAGCGTGTGTTTGCGCATTCTCGTTATTTGCAGCCATGGCCGATAACGCACTGCCAGCAGCAACTGCACCAGCAAAAGCGACAAACAATGCTGGCAGAATAGTGGCCAGTTTTGCTTTTGGCTTACTGCGCAAGCTTATATTGTGCGCTGCTCGAGGTTTCCGACTTATCGCTGTTCTAGCTTGGCTTTTGTTTTTATCATTTTGCGAAAATAATAAGCGGTTACGTAGCATGTCGTGTCACTCCATGTGGTTTTTCATCGGTTTTTTCCAGTGCCGCACGTTTTCAAGTTGATAGTTTGGCGACTTAAGCGTTCAAATCGCTTCTGTATCTTCAGTTCTTGTTTTTGAACCATTTCATAGCGAAATGGATTTATTTTGTATGAGTTCTATTGCATACCCATCGGGGTCGCGAACAAAAGCAATAACTGTGGAGCCGCCTTTTACTGGCCCCGGTTTACGATATACATCAGCGCCGTTTGTTTCTAAGTTTTCACAAAACTGATAGATATCATCGACCTCAATCGCAATATGACCATACGCGTTACCTTTATCGTAGGTGTTGTCGCCCCAGTTATAGGTAAGTTCCAAGACGGTACTCTCGGTTTCATCGCCATATCCCACGAAAGCTAGCGTGTATTCATACTCTTTGTTTTCAGACTGGCGAAGAAGGCGCATGCCCATCAGTGAGGTATAAAAGTGAAGAGAGGCCTCTAAGTTTTCAACTCGAAGCATAGTGTGAAGCATTCGCATAAGAGATTCCTTTTTTGAGCCATCGGAATTACTCGATGGCACACTGCACCGTGATTGCGTGTTGGCCGTTACTTTTTGTACATATAAATACGATGGGTACTTTATTTGAGTAAACGCAAACAACACGCTTTTATGTTAATGAGGAAATGTTAACGCTTTAAGACAATATTACAATTCTAGTTAAACGTACTATACCTGCGGTAACACGCCGCGATTACGAACATTTTAAGTCTCGCTGAGTGGGTAATTATCTATGCGGACTGGTATTAATAGCCCCATAGACCGATATTATCAATTTTAAGACGGCGAGGTTGGCTCAATAGGTAAACCACCATGTTGCCTAAGTCTTCATTTTGAATTAGGCCATCGTCCACTTTCTCTGTTTCTGCTTTCTGCGACTGTATCAGTGCAGGGTTTAGGGAATGGACGTGAATACCGTAGGGGCGAATCTCTTCTTGCAACGCTTTTCCAAGCCCCACCATCGCAAATTTTGATGCACAGTAAACGCCTGCATTGGCATAGCCGTTCAATGCCGCCTGAGAAGCGATGTTGATAATGTAGCCTTCCTTGTTGTTAATCATGTGAGGCACGACCTCTTTGCACATGAGAAAAGTCCCTTTTACGTTAGTATCCATTACTTCGTCCCACGCTTTCTCTGAGGTTTCCCAAATAAGGGTCTCCTTACCAAAGCCACTGTTATTAATTAGGACGTGTAGCTCGCCAAATGTATCTTTGACCTTTCTAACAAAACTGGCAACATCAGCGCTTTTCGATACATCACAAACTTGGCCAATGACATTGCCTGGGAATAGGGCGTCGAACTGTTCTACAGTCTGCTTGACCGCAGTTTCAGTGCGCCCACAAATGGCCACGTTCATTCCTGCTTCTAGTAGAAATTGAGCGAGAGTTTTACCTAGCCCTTTTCCGCCTCCGGTAACGATGGCTGTTTTACCTTCTAACGCATACGTATCTGTCATAATTTAAACCTATAGCAAAAAAGCAAGGTTAACCTAGCTTTCAAGTGCCTTGAACAAACATACGTATTCATCTTCGCCAAAAAAAATTGTAAAAAAGTTGTGTTTTGGTTAAAAAATAAACTGAAAACTAGTAGACATTGCTCGCAATTACCTGTACCTTTCGCATCGCTCTAGATATGTTATTTGCTTTACCTAATACTGCGCTGTACCTCTTTTTTAAATCCTTCAAATTGAAGTTTTATATAGATATACAACTGCTTTACTAGCTTGGAGATGTCTATAGCTATTCGGTGGTTTTCCACCATTACATCAATTTTTTTAAAAGGTTTTTATTATGTCTAATTCTGTAAACGGTACAGTTAAGTGGTTCAACGAAGAAAAAGGTTTTGGTTTCATCACTCCTGAAGCTGGCGGCAAAGACGTATTCGTACACTTCCGTTCAATTGCTTCTGACGGTTTCAAAACGTTGAAAGAAGGCCAAGAAGTTAGCTTCGAAGTTGAACAAGGCCAAAAAGGTCCTCAAGCTGCTAACGTAGTAGTTCGATAAGACCTCTATGCTTATCTAAGGTCATTTCTCTTTTCTGAAGTGACCTCAAAAAAGTGGGCTCTTTCTGAAACGCTATGTTCACGCTAGAGCCTAATTATCGTTTTTCGATTTCTTTACCCAACCTGCGAGGAATTCAAAACAAACAACATTAATAAAGAAGTATTTACTATGCAATTTCAAGATTCTATCTCTACCTTTAATAGCGCCATGTCAGGTGCGTTAATCTCAAATATCTCCATAAATAAAACAACCGTTGCTTTTAAACATGCGAATACGTATCGGCATGTAGAGCTGCCATCAAGGCAAGAGGCGAAGCGATTTGTTGCCCAGCTTATTCAAGCGCAATAAAGCCTGAGTATTTCGGACGAGGTATATTTACCAATCCACATAGATCATTGCCTACTCAGAAGGCGCTGGCAAGTTTGCTAGCGGAGCGTGGGAATGCAGAATGGGTATTAGCAGAGGCGAGGGTAAGCAGAGCACTGGTAAGCATTGGCCAGCACGAGATGCACTGACCAATGTTTGATGATTACTAACGTGAAACTACTGTTTAGCTTTTAAGTCAACGTCCGAATCGGCTAACAAGTATATACTTGCTGCGTAGGCTGCAATGTTTTGCGCAAGCTCATCGGGGTCAATTTTGTCTAAGGTATCATCTGGCGTATGGTGAAGATCAAAGTAATCTCTACCGTTTTGATTTAACCTAATCGTTGGTACGCCTTTCGCTGCTAGCGGAATAATGTCAGGGCCTCCGCCGGCAATGTCTGAACCGCCACGCACTATACCTAGCGGTGATAAAATCTTCGCGATTTCATCGACTAGCACAGTCGCTTCAGGATTCACATTTGACACTAGTTGCCAGATAGTTTGCGCACCAAAGTCAGACTCTGTGGCCAGAACGTGATTTTCAAGGTTCTTTTCGTGTTGTTTAGCGTAAGCAAAGGCACCTAATAAGCCCACTTCCTCAGCGCCAAACATGACCACACGAATGGTGCGTTTGGGGCGCTCTGGTAAAGAAGCAATTAACGCAGCCGCTGCCGTGGTAATAGCAACGCCCGCGCCGTCATCAACTGCACCCGTTCCTAAATCCCAGCTGTCTAGGTGGCCGCCAATAAGGATAATTTCTTCGGGCTTCTCACTGCCCACTAAATCCAGTATTACATTGCCGCTGTTTACTTCGCCTTTCCATTTCGATTCAGAGTGAAGCGACAATGACAGCGGTTTACCTAAGTTATGTAAACGTCGTAAATGGTCTGCGTCTGGGTTTGAGATAGCGACTACGGGGATATCTGCCCAATTATCGCCGTCTGAGCTCATCATGCCTGAGTGAGGGAAACGATGAGAGTCTGAACCTACTGAGCGCACGACCAGCGCTTCAGCGCCGCCGCGTTGAGCATGTTGCCAACCAATACGGCGACGTTGGTTCGCTTGACCATAGCCTGCACCTGTTTGGCTTTTAACCATGGCGTCGCCGTCTACAAATGCAATTTTGCCTTTAAGGGCACCATCTTTAACTGCGGTTAGCGCGTGAATATCTCTGAAATAAACGATGTCTGCATTGAGCTCGCTTTCAGAAGGCGCAGCGCCGCCAAGGGCTGTGCCGTAAAGCGGCTGGGCATAAGGCGCCGTGAGTGAAATGTGTAGGTGGCCTCTATCCCAAAATGGCATAGTGAATTCTTCTATGCTGACTTTATCAAAACCTAGGCGCTCTCCTACCACCACGCCCCAATCTCTAGCTCGCTTTTCTGCTTCAGAGCCGCCCAGGCGAGGGCCAATCTCAGTGGTTAGTGATTCAACAATGCTATAGCCTAAATCACTTTTCAGGGCTTTTTGAATTAATGCTTCCGCATTTTTCTTTTGCTCGTCAGTAATGGGGGAAGTTTCTGCAAAAACACCAAAACTGCATGCACTTACTAATGCACCAAACGCTAGCCTTCTAGCGATAGTATTCAATCGAGACATGTGTTCTCCATGGGTTTATTTTTATATTTCTTTTTTATTTGCGCGAGCAAAACTCTAACCCATCCATCATAGCCAATTTGGTTGTCCCTTTCGAGGCAAACCACAAGCGTAAGTCGTATGTTAGTCGCAAAATTTCTTTTGAGAGAAAATAAATGGAGAATAAAAAAGGAGCCTAAGGCTCCTTTCTGAAAGTTTCTATTTACGCTTCTTCTTAAGCGCCAATTTTTGCTTTTTCTCTTGTTCTTTCAGCACTTCGTTAATAAAACTCTTTCTGCCGAACTCGCGTGTGATAACACACTTGTTTAAGTCGAAACCGCGGGCAGGGCAGTATTCTCTGCCATATAGAATGATTTGCAGATGCAAATCGTTCCACCTTTCTTTTGGGAATAAGCGTTTTGCGTCACGCTCTGTCTGCTCAACACTCTTTCCGTTCGACAAACCCCAGCGATACATTAATCGGTGGATATGAGTATCTACGGGAAAAGCAGGAATGCCAAAGCCTTGAGACATAACCACAGCGGCAGTCTTGTGACCCACTGCGGGCATGGCTTCTAGCGCTTCAAAGTTTGCAGGCACTTCACCGTTGTGCTGCTTGATGATCATGTCAGACAAATGCCAAATGCCTTTGGACTTCATGGGAGATAAACCACAAGGACGGATAATGTCTTGAATTTCTTCAATACTCATCAATACCATGTCGTACGGATTATCTGCCCGAGCAAAGAGCTTTGGCGTAATTTGGTTAACGCGCTCGTCTGTACATTGCGCCGATAGGAGAACCGCAATGAGTAACGTATATGGGTCTTTATGATCTAAAAAGATAGGAATTTCCGGATAAAGGTCATCCAGTATTCGCATGATTTCTTTTACTTTTTCCTGCTTAGAAAGCGGCTTGGCCGGCTTAACGACATCATTCATTTCTAAATACTTTTTTGTTTTTGATTTTTAACGTTTAGCTTTCAGCTGTAACGCGTACCCGTTCAGCCTTCACTGTAGGCGATGTTTGCTTAGCGGCTAACTTTGCATCAATACTGTTTTTGATAGCAATGAGAAGACCCATACCTAAAAAGGCACCAGGCGGCAGTATCGAAAGCAAAAACGGATTTTCAGTGTTGAAAAGCGTTATGGTCCAGTTCTCAGCAATTGAGCCAAACAGTCTGTCTGCACCTGCTAGCAATGTACCTGCACCCAATATCTCACGCATACCACCTAAAATGACCAGCACTGCGGTAAAACCCAGTCCCATCATGAATCCGTCGTAGGCAGAGGCAAGCGGCCCGTTTTTCGACGCAAAGGCTTCTGCGCGGCCTATGATGGCGCAGTTAGTTACAATCAGCGGAATGAAAATACCTAGCGCTAAGTAAAGGTCATAGGTGTATGCATTCATTAATAGCTGAACAATGGTAACGAACGCAGCAATGATCATAACAAAAACGGGAATGCGGATTTCGTTTCTTACCACATTACGAACGAGTGAAACGGTAACGTTACTGCCAATAAGTACCAACATGGTAGCAAGGCCTAACCCGAGACCATTGATAAACGTCGCGGTAACGGCCAATAGCGGGCACAAACCTAACAGTTGTACCAGCGCAGGATTGTTCTTCCAAAGCCCTTGTAAAGACAGGTCGCGAAAATCAGTCACGTTATAGCTCCTCTACACTATGAGGTTGAGCCTCATTCACGTTAATCGCATCAATTGTTTCAACGGAATCTGTAATTGCGCAGGTGTTTGGAGCGTTGAAAAGTGCAGATTGGTTGGCCTGTGCGTAAAGCAAGGCTTCGCGTACTGCTCTTACTACTGCTCTCGGCGTGATGGTAGCGCCAGTGAACTGATCGAACTCACCACCGTCCTTTTTGACCTGCCAAGGCGCCAAATTGTCGGGTGAAAAAGGCTTGTCACTGAACTCCGTTATCCAATTGCTAACGGCAAGCTCTATTTTATCGCCAAGCCCAGGGGTTTCTTTGTGTTCGATAACGCGCACGCCAAGCACCCTCATACTGATTCTATTAGTGTTGGGCGCAGAAATATCGGACGCATTCTCGTCTTGCTCAGATGACTTCTGAGGTGTTGAGTCAAGCTCGGCCAACTCCGAGAGCGCTAACGCGGTGATATTGAGATTTTCGCTCTCACCGTCGAGCGAGTCAGTACTCGAGCCGCCTTGTGTGTTTCCACCAACGTGTGCATCCACTTTAACACCAACAACGATATCGATATCTCCACTGTATCCGTCTGGAGCAGTGGCTTCTAATACTAATGCGCTAGGTTGGCCATTTAACGTCGCACGATATATTTTGTGGGCTTTTTTGTTGCCAAGTTCAGGTGCATTGACCTCTGTGCAGTTGGCGTAAAGGGCATTGTCGTGGAATTCGCTAGGCACGACTTCATTAAGTACGCTTAGCAGTTTTTGCTGCTTTTGTTGCTCAATTTTATCTTGGGTGCCAAAAAATGTGAGTGCTATTAATGCTGTGGTAACAACGGCAAACGCACCTAACATAAGGCCGTTTTTGGCCAGGCTTTCTTTCATCATTAGTGTTTACCTCGACCTTTAACGTTTTTGCCGTACACGCGAGGACGGGTATAGTAATCAATCAAAGGCACCGCCATATTCATAATAATAACCGCAAACGCTACGGCATCAGGGTAACCACCAAAGGTACGGATTATTACCACCCAAAAGCCAATCGCTGCACCAAATATAATGCGGCCTCTTGGTGTTGTTGATGCTGAAACCGGGTCGGTGGCGATAAAGAAGGCGCCTACCATTACTGCACCGTTAAACAGGTGAAATAGCGGTGAAGCGTAGTAATCGGCGTTTGCTAAATGAAGCAGTGATGCACAAACAAAAACGCTTAGCAGCATACCTCCCGGGATATGCCAGCTGATAACGCGGGTCTTCCAAAGGTAGAGGCCACCAAGTAAATACGCAAGACTCACCATTCCCCACCCTGCTCCAGCAGCTTCGAATACCCCGCCATCGAAGATTGGCTTCGCCAATGACTCTGAGTATGTTACGCCTTGCGTTAGGTCGGTTTTCAATGTGTCTAACGGTGTAGCCATGGTTACACCATCGGCAATGGTTTTGAGTTGAGTGACATCGTATCCGCTAGTAGTAAAACCAGTAAATATAAGTGATACCGAATCAAAGAAACTTGGCGTAATGCCAGCGTGAGTCGCAGGAGGCAGCCATAGGCTCATAGCCGCAGGGAATGAAATAAGCAGCACCACATACGCTATCATGGCAGGGTTGAAAATATTAAAGCCAAGCCCGCCGTAAACCTGTTTAGCCACCGCAATAGCGAAGAAAACACCCGTTACCGTCATCCACCAAGGTAGGGTAGGAGGAATACTAATTGCGATGAGTAAGCCGGTTAATACTGCGCTGTAATCTGTTAATGTGCGCTCGATGGGGCGATTTCTTAAAAATAAAATCACGCCTTCAATGACCAGTGCACTCACTACTGCAATAATGGCTTGAATGAGCATTCCCCAGCCAAAAAAGAAGGATTGTGCAATCATGCCAGGGAGCATGGCATAAATAACCATACGCATGACTTGGCCAGTATCGCGTTTAACCCGTTGGTGTGGTGAACTCGATAAACTTAACTTCATTATGATTCTTTCTCTTGTTCAGCTGCTGCTTTTTTTGCTTTAGCCTTTGCTACTGCAGCTGCAATGCGCGCTTTCTTTTCATCTTGTGCCGTCGGTTGAGAAGGAGCTTGCGTGCTTGTTGCTTGACCTACACGGCTAGACGATTCGCTCTGCTCATGTGCTTTACTACTTTCCTGTTCAGCAGTATTTGATGAGGTCGCTACATTGCCATTACTGTCTTGAGCAAGTTTCTTTGCTTTAGCCTTTGCCACTGCGGCAGCAATGCGCGCCTTTTTCTCGTCAGCTTCATTTGTCGAGGCAGCGTCGTCAGCATCAGTTTGCTCGCTTCCTTGATGTTCTTCCTGCTTAGCCGCTTTTTTGGCTTTCGCTTTCGCCACCGCAGCAGCAATGCGCGCTTTTTTTTCATCCGCTTCGCTCAAGTTGTTAGCTGAATCTGATGCGCTATCACTCTGAGCACTATTGTTTTGTTCGCTGACGCTTTGAAAACTGGCTTCTTCTGGCGAGTTACCGTCTTGAATCTCAATACCAGCCTCGCCATCAGGGCTAGATGCTTGCGCTTTTTGCGAAGCGGCCTTTTTAGCTTTCGCTTTCGCTACCGCCGCTGCGATCCTAGCCTGCTTTTCATCTAGCTGTTCTTTGGAGTGACTGTCTGGTTGCTCATCTAATTGAGTTGGCGCACCTTGCTCTGAAACTGACTTGTCAGGCTGACCGTCTTCGCTATTTTTAGCAGCTTTTTGCGCTTTAGCTTTAGCGATTGCCGCGGCAATACGCGCTTTTTTCTGCGCTTCAGCGTTTAGCTCTGAATTAGCTTCAGTATCGGAAAGTTCAGTATGCTTTTCGCCTTGAGAGCCCGCAGTTTTTTCTGCTGAAGATGCTTCAGACTGGCTGGCTTGCGCGGCCTTTTTTGCTTTTGCTCTAGCGATAGCGGCAGCAACTTTAGCTTTTTTCTCATCTTCTGGTGATGATGACTGGTTACTTGGCTGTTCTGTGGTTGATGGTTCGACAGCGCTTTCATCTTGCGTTTCGTTTTGAGCTTGCGCGGCTTTTTTCGCTTTTGCTCTGGCGATTGCTGCAGCAACCTTTGCCTTTTTATCATCTTCTGGCGATGACGCTTGCTCAACTTGCTTATCCGCGCTTTCAAGTTGAGCTTCATTCTGGGCTTGTGCGGCTTTTTTCGCCTTAGCTCTGGCAATAGCTGCTGCTACCTGTGCTTTTTTATCGTCTGCCGCAGTGCTTGGTTCGTTGGTATTTGTTGTATTACTTTCATCCTTTGCGTTGGCCTGCATAGCCGCTTTCTTTGCTTTCGCACGCGCAAGCGCCGCCGCTACTTTGTCCTTGGCCTCAGTTGCGCCAGCATCGACAGCGCTATTCGCATTATCGGCTACTGCACTTTCTTCTTTGGCTTTGTTGGCGGCTAATCGTGCTTCTTTTGCTTTTCTATGTTTTTCTTCGCGCTCAAGTTTTTCGCGCTCTAAACGTTCTTTACGTGCTTCAAAACGCTGTTTAGCTTTCTCGGCCTTGTTCTTTTCATCACGCTGAATGCGTATTTCGGATTTAGCCTGGCGGTAGTAATGCACCAGTGGGATTTCACTGGGGCAAACGTAAGCACATGCGCCGCACTCTATACAGTCGAAAAGGTCGTATTCTTCGGCTTTATCGTATTCTTTTGCTTTGGCGTGCCAAAACATTTGTTGGGGGAGCAATGACGCAGGGCATGCGTCGGCGCATGCGCTACAGCGAATACAGGGGCGCTCTGCATTGTCGTCTACCAGCTCTTTTTTTGCAGGAACCAGCAAACAGTTTGTGGTTTTAACCACGGGGATCGTAGCGTCTGATAAGGTAAAGCCCATCATAGGCCCGCCCATAATCACTTTAGGTGCTTTCTGTTTTTTCGGGTTGTAGTTTGCTTCATCCAATAGATGAGAGACGGGCGTACCCAACAACGCTCTAAAATTGCTTGGTGATTCAACGGCTTCACCAGTTACGGTAACAACCCGTTCAATCAGCGGCTTGCCGTGTAAAATAGCGTCTGCAATGGCATAGCAGGTACCAACGTTGAACATCATCACGCCTACGTCGGCAGGCAATCCATTTCTTGGAACTTCTCGGCCAGTCAGTACCTGAATCAGCTGTTTTTCGCCGCCGGCAGGGTATTTAGTCTCAACGCTAACAACGCGATAGTCTTTTTTATCCTGGCAGGCAATATTAAGTGCTTCGAAAGCCTCTGGCTTGTTGTCTTCAACCGCAACTACAATGGCCTTCGGCCCAATAAGGTGAGTAAGAATGTCTAGACCCTGGCGTATTTGCCAGGCGTGCTCACGCATCAATCGATCATCAGAAGTAATGTAAGGCTCGCACTCAATCCCATTTAAAATAAGAAACTCAACAGGTTTTGACGTTGAGGTTTTTATATGAGTAGGGAAGCCGGCACCACCCATTCCTGAAATTCCTGCTTGGCAAATAGCTTCTATAAGTTTGTTCTTATCTATGTCGCTATAATTTGCTATTGGAGATAGGTCGCACCATGTGTCTTTACCGTCAGGACGTATCGAAATACACATTTCTGTTAGGCCGCTAGGGTGCGCTACAACATGCGGAGCAATCGCAACAACCTCGCCCGAGGTTGGCGCATGAACTGGCACAGAAAAAGGCGATGAGCTTTGCGAAAGAATTTGGCCTTTCAATACGGTATCGCCAACTTCTACGCAGCAGATACCGTCTGAGCCAATGTGCTGCCTTAAAGGAACAATCAATAATTCGGGTAACGACGGTTTCTTTATTACTGATGTATTAGATAGAGATTTCTTATCGTCGGGATGTACGCCACCTGGAAATGAGTACATCTTTCCCGCTTCAAGGGTTTCTATAATTGAATCAAAACTTGGGTACATCACAATTACGACACCATTTTGATGGGGATATCACCTTTAGGCGATGATTCAAAATCCCACTTCCATGTAGAAGTTGTTTGAGCAATTGGCACCATGTCGATACAGTCGACAGGGCAGGGATCTACACATAGGTCACACCCTGTACATTCATCAGTAATAACCGTGTGCATGTGTTTGGCGGCACCTAAAATGGCATCGACAGGGCAGGCCTGAATACATTTGGTACAGCCGATACATTCGTCTTCGCGTATAAACGCGACTTTTTTAACGTCTTCTTCGCCATGAGCTGCATCAAGGGGTTTAGGTTCAACTCCCATCAAGTCTGCGAGTTTTTTAATCGTTGCTTCGCCACCGGGTGGGCACTTATTAATATCATCACCTTCAGCAATTGCCTCAGCATAAGGCTTACAGCCCGGATATCCGCATTGGCCACATTGAGTTTGTGGTAGTACAGCATCTATTTGCTCAACAAGCGGGTCGCCCTCAACTTTAAAGCGAATGCTCGCGTAGCCCAGAACCAAGCCAAAAATAAGCGCAAGTACGCCAATGGCAACAACGGCGAATATAATTGCGGTAGATATCGTCATTACACTTTCACCAGTCCACTAAAGCCCATAAATGCTAGGGACATGAGACCAGCGGTTATCATAGCGATTGAGGCACCTTTAAAAGATACAGGTACATCAGCTGCAGCTAAACGCTCACGCATGGCCGCAAATAACACCAGTACAAGAGAGAACCCCACAGCAGCGCCGAAACCATAAATAAGACTCTGCATGAAATTATGCTGTTCGGTAAGGTTTAATAGCGCTACACCAAGCACTGCACAGTTGGTTGTGATAAGAGGAAGGAAAATACCTAACAATCTATATAAGGTAGGGCTGGTTTTGTGCACGACCATTTCTGTGAACTGAACCACCACCGCGATAACAAGAATAAAAGCAAGCGTTCTAAGGTAACCGATGCCCAGTGGAGCAAGTAAATAGGTTTCCACTAGGTAGCTCGATGCAGAGGCAAGGGTGAGTACAAATGTGGTGGCCATAGACATGCCCATGGCAGTTTCAAGTTTGCCAGACACACCCATAAACGGGCATAAGCCGAGAAACTTAACCAACACAAAATTGTTAACCAGTACTGTACCAATCAATAGCAGTAAAAATTCAGTCATGAATAACGCAATTCCTTCGAGGAATTTTGACGGACAATGCCCGCGAATTAAAAAGAAAAACAGATTAGGTCTATTATCCCTTTTTAGAACGGGTTTAACAACTTGATTGAATTAGGGTTATTTAATGTCTAAACGCGTTGTTTTAGGAATTAAAATAGAATGAAGTGGGTGAGGCGATTAAGAGCCAACTAAGTGGCTCCCCCTCCCCGACTCGAACGGGGGACCTGCGGATTAACAGTCCGTCGCTCTAACCAACTGAGCTAAGGGGGACCTGTGCTTCAACGGAGGCGAATATTAAAGACGTACTTAGGAACTGTCAACAACATAAATGAAATATTTGTGCTGACTGCGCAAAAAATAGCTTTTTACGGCTTTTATGTTCATTTTGTCGTCAATGCTGAGAAAATGATGGTTAATAACTGCACATTATTCCCTCATTGCTTATGAACAAGAGGTTGTTTTAGTAATTGATAGTTTTACCCATCTCGTTTTCTTATATATCTCACTAAAGTTAAAGGGTATAACTAAATAGAATAAAAAAGCGCTTCCATACTGGTATTATGTACAGGCTTTAATAAATCTGTAACCTGTACCTGAGGATTAAAAGGTTAGTCACCACTTACGTGCTGAGAAATTAATCGAGCACGAAATCCCGCCGAATATGGTCTGGCGTTAGTTATCCACTAAATCTGTGGATAACTATGTTGATAGCTTAGAATCGCTGTAGTTATTTACGAGATCGCGTACGTATTGATCTAATGAGGTTATGGCGTTTTTGAGTGGATAATCTTTTTAATACAGGGGTTTAGGGTGTTTTTTTTGATCTTGTTTCTCGATCGGAATAGATCGGTTGAACAAAAAGTAGCTTGTGTGTTAATTCAACGAATGCCTAAATGCTATTCAATGAAATCCATCTTAATTCTCAATACCTTACATTTTGTTAACATTTTTGTGTGTCTTTTAAACGCTCTATTTGGATAGCTAGATGCGCCCGAGACGTTTTGCCTGCATATTAAAAGTGAAACAGGATAGAAATTAAACTGTAATGAACACATACGCACGTGTTTTGATTTATTTTTACAAAAAACTCGTAGTTTTGTGGCGTAGCCAGCGAAATGGGTCATCGCACGTACTTTTGTCAAAAACATCGCTTTTCATACAACCCTCTTATGCTTTGTTTTGTTTGTCGAATACGCATAGCTAAATAGTGTTCACTCTTTTACACTAACGCGCAATTGATGAGGGGATTTTAGTTTGCCGGAGCTCAAGTGATAAAAAGTAACGCTAAACAACGTACTTCCGACTTATTGGAAGGAGATATAGGTACTACGTTAAAGCGTATGACTATTCCCATGATACTGGGAATGGTAATGATGATGAGCTTTGGACTTATCGATACCTTTTTTGTGAGCTTGTTGGGCACCGACCCTTTAGCCGCTATTAGTTTTACCTTTCCCGTTACTTTTACCGTAATAAGCCTAAACATAGGTTTAGGTATTGGTACCTCTGCAATTATAGGCAAGTTACAGGGCAGTAAAGAAATAACCAAGTCTCAACATTATGCGACGGGTTCATTAATGCTGTCCGTTTTGCTTGTGGGTGCACTAGCTGCAATTGGCTTTTTCACCATAGAGCCTGTGTTTAAGTTGCTTAATGCAACAGACAATCTCATGCCGTACATATCTGACTATATGGGGCTATGGTACTTGTCGAGCATCTTTCTTGCTATGCCGATGGTTGGCAATAGTGTGCTGCGAGCGTGTGGCGATACCCGCACACCCAGTATTGTTATGGCGGCAGGCGGCGGATTAAACGCGTTGCTTGATCCTATTTTCATTTTCGGACTTGGGCCCATTCCGGCAATGGGAATAAAAGGTGCGGCACTCGCTACCTTTATAGCGTGGATAGTTGGTGCATTATGGATTCTTTATATTTTAGCCGTTCGTCGAAAGTTGATGTTGCCTCGACTGCTGACACTTGCCGAGTTGCGTGATAGCAGCCGTGAAATTCTTAAAATAGGACTACCTGCGGCGGGTGCAAATATGCTTACCCCCGTTGCCGGTGGCGTGATGACAGCTGTAGTTGCTGGTTACGGCGCCGAAGCGGTTGCAGCGTGGGGAGTGGGCAATAGAATGGAGTCTATTGCAAGTATTGTTGTGCTAGCACTTTCCATGACACTGCCTCCATTTATCAGTCAAAACGTTGGGGCAGGCCAAGTCGAACGGGTAAAAACGGCATATTCGCTTACATTGAAATTTGTTCTGGTTTGGCAGTTCGCCATTTTTCTTGTCATGTGGGGACTATCTAGCTGGATAGCCGTCGCCTTTGCTAATGAAGCAGAGGTAAGCGTACTAATACAGCTGTTTCTTATGATTGTACCGCTGGGTTATGGCATGCAAGGCATTATCATTCTGACTAACTCATCGTTGAATGCCATGCATCGCCCAATGACGGCATTAACGTTAAGTGTCATCCGCTTATTTGTTTTCTTCGTACCTATCAGCGTTGCGGGTAGTTTTCTATTTGAACTGAAAGGGTTATTTGCAGGAACGGTCATTGCCAATATTGCAATGGCGTGTGTTTCATTTGTTGTTTTCAAACGTGCGATTACTCAGTTTGAATTAGATAAAGAAACGTCTGAGCACAGCTAATACCAGAGCGGCTATTTAAGGCTGTGCGTTTTTAATGTTGAGTAGTTTGACCGCAAGCAAGATGTTAAGCAGTAAGCTAAAGAAAAGGTTAAGTAAATGAGTAGAGGGTTTGAGCTTCATTCTAAATACAAGCCAGCAGGCGACCAGCCAAAAGCAATAGAAGCTTTGGTGGATGGCCTAGAAAGTGGCTTGGCCGGCCAAACACTGCTTGGTGTTACGGGGTCGGGTAAAACCTTTACCATGGCTAATGTCATTAAAGAAGTGCAGAGACCAACGCTTATTCTTGCACACAACAAAACATTAGCGGCTCAGCTTTACGGTGAGATGAAAGAATTCTTCCCCAATAACGCCGTAGAGTACTTCGTTTCATATTACGATTATTATCAGCCAGAAGCCTACGTTCCAAGTACAGATACCTTTATTGAGAAAGACGCGTCAATCAATGATCATATTGAACAAATGCGACTGTCCGCCACTAAAGCATTGATGGAGCGCAGAGACGTAGTCATTGTAGCGAGTGTGTCGGCTATTTATGGTTTGGGGGACCCTGAATCCTACATGAAGATGCTATTGCACCTTCGCCAGGGCGACACCATGGACCAGCGTGACATTTTACGTCGCCTTGCAGAACTTCAGTACAAGCGTAACGATTTAGCGTTTGAAAGGGGTACGTTCCGTGTTCGTGGCGATGTTATAGATATTTTCCCTGCGGACTCTGAAAAGCAAGCCGTAAGGGTCGAGCTTTTTGACGATGAGATAGATAAAATTAGTCTGTTCGACCCGCTAACCGGGGCTGTCGATAAGTCAGTTATTCGAGCAACGGTTTTTCCTAAAACGCACTATGTAACCCCTCGAGAGAAAATCCTCAATGCTATTGAGCATATCAAGGAAGAACTTGGCGATCGCAAAAAGCAACTTCAAGAGGCGAATAAGCTGATTGAAGAGCAGCGTATTTCACAGCGTACCCAGTTCGATATCGAAATGATGATGGAGCTTGGCTATTGTTCTGGAATCGAGAATTACTCTCGCTATCTTTCAGGAAGAGCTCCGGGCGAACCACCTCCAACCTTATTGGACTATTTTCCAGCAGATGGCCTAATGTTTATCGATGAGTCTCACGTAACTGTCTCTCAAGTAGGGGCAATGTATCGCGGGGATCGCTCTAGAAAAGAGACCTTGGTGGAGTTTGGTTTCAGGCTGCCGTCGGCGTTGGACAATCGTCCGCTTAAGTTTGAAGAGTTTGAACAGATTTGCCCTCAAACCATCTATGTTTCTGCGACGCCTGGCGATTATGAATTAAAGAAAACTGACGGTGAGATAGTGGAGCAGGTTGTGCGTCCAACGGGTCTGCTAGACCCTGTTATTGAAGTACGTCCTGTAGCCACTCAAGTTGATGATGTCCTGTCTGAAATACAAAAACGGGTAGAGCTTGACGAACGTGTGCTTATTACTACCTTAACCAAGCGTATGGCTGAAGATTTAAGCGAGTATTTAAATGAGCACGGCGTTAAAGTTCGTTATCTGCATTCGGATATCGATACCGTAGAGCGAATTGAAATAATCCGAGACTTGCGACTGGGTAAATTCGACGTGTTGGTAGGTATTAACCTTTTACGTGAAGGTTTAGATATGCCGGAAGTGTCGCTGGTGGCGATTTTAGATGCCGATAAAGAAGGCTTTTTGCGAGCCGAGCGTTCATTAATTCAGACTATTGGTAGAGCCGCGCGTCACGTGAATGGTAAAGCTATTTTGTACGCTGACAGTATTACCAAGTCGATGAAAAAAGCGATGGACGAGACTGAGCGCCGTCGTGAGAAGCAAATGGCGCATAATGAGGCAAATGGTATAACGCCGATGCGACTTAATAAGCCTATTACCGATATTATGGACTTAGGCGACAGCGCGCACCCTGCGTCTGGAAAAGTCAGACTGCGCAAAGTTGAAGAGAAGAAGAAGCAACAGAAAACAGCAAGTGCTACTGAATTAATGGACCAAATCACGGAGCTTGAAAAGCAGATGTTTGAATATGCGCGTGAGCTTGAGTTTGAAAAAGCAGCATCATTGCGTGACGATATTGAAGCACTTCGAAAGCAAGTTGTTACACTCTCTTAAAAATGGCGATGCGTCCCGCTAGCTGAGGCTGTATGTGGGTTCTTTCCGTATAAAACCGGATAACTCACTACAGCACTTTTCCTTTTGGTGTAAGAAAATCCCCCTTTTTTCCTGTGGACAATACGACTTGACGTCAATTTTTGGGTAGCACAAAACTCAAATTTTTAATAAAAAATGAGATGAAAAGCCGCAAAATGTCGTTGTAATAGCACAATTAGTTGAATATAGTTCTAAGTTGAGTATCGATAACTATACCTATAAACAGGTGCTAATATGCTTAATCGTCTTCAGGAGTCAGATATAAAGCTACTGCGTGTGTTTTACGCTGTAGCGAGCTGCAACGGATTTACTGCGGCAGAACCCGTGTTGCGTATGCAACGACCCAACATCAGTGCAGCCATCAAAAAACTGGAAGAACGTTTAGATTTGGTGTTATGTCATCGCGGCCGTGGTGGCTTTCAAATGACAAAAGAGGGTGAGGTGGTTTTCCAAGAAACCAAACGCATCTTTAATGCCTTCGACAACTTTGTCTTCAATCTGAAATCGTTGCATGATGACTATTCTGGTCATATCACTTTGGTGTTGATGGCTGGTCTTCCGCTTTCTATGCACTTAGCAGTAAGTAAAGCGGTTAAAAGTACAATGAAGAAGTTTGACGATATTCACGTTAATATCCAAACTCGTCTATACAATGAAGTAGAGCATGTTGCTCTATCTGGTGAGTGCCACCTCGTTGTATCAACCTATGACATGGTTAAACCGGAATCAGTAACCTTTCATCCTGTTGGCATTAAAACTGAAGGTCGGCTTTACTGTGCACCGACACACCCTTTAGCAAAGTATCGCGATACTGAATTACCAGAAGGGGTAAAAATAGGGGACTATCCTGCAATTGGTATTTCTGGCTTATCGTCGGCTAACTATATCGAAGATGAAACCAGGTTATCTATTCAGACTTTCTCAGACTCATTCGATGCAGCGATGTCTGCGATAATGACAGGAGAGTATGTGGGTCTGTTACCGGATTATATGGCGAAAGAGCAGGGCGCCGCACTGGGGCTCGTACCTATTGCAAAAGGGAGCTTATTTAAATTTAGTCACGAACTGTTTGTAATGAACGGTAAAAATACGCGATTAAATCCTGTGTTACGCCACTGTATCAAAGAATTGAGCTACTTCATTT
>NZ_JAFLMX010000156.1:0-3363 GCF_017849675.1 Alteromonas sp. AO-Serp | reverse complement strand
GGTGGCAACGCTAGCGCATCATCCCATTGTGGAATAGTCGGGGTTTCTTCGTAAGGCATTAGCGAAACACCTTCTTGCTGGCGTTTTAGCTGCAGTGCGCGAATGTAATTGTATTTGCGATGGCTGATTGTATTCATGGTTGCACCGTCACGGACAATGGTCGGTTTCAAGAACACCATCAAGTTACGCTTACGCTTGCTGGTTGATGTAGATTTGAATAAATGGCCTAGAATTGGAATATCACCCAGTAGTGGTACCTTAGATTCACTCTCTTGAACGTCTTCGTCGATAAGGCCGCCAAGAACAATAGTACCGCCATCATCAACAATAACCGTGGTCTTAATTTCACGCTTGTTAATTGAAATATCTACCGATGTAGCGCCACTTACGCTAGACACTTCTTGTTCGATAAGCAGCTGTACCGCGTCGCCTTCATTGATTTGTGGCGTCACTTTAAGTTTGATACCCACTTCTTGGCGGTCAACAGTTTGGAAAGGGTTAGAGTTATTCGCGCCCGTTGTTGTACCTGTAATAATAGGCACTTCCTGACCTACGATGAAAAACGCTTCTTCGTTATCCATAGTCGTTAAGTGAGGCGTAGCAAGAATATTAGAGTTGGTATCTGTGCTGACCGCTTGTACCACAGCACCCCAGCCATTTTCGATAACGCCCGCAATTAAGCCATTAGCACCGCCTAAAAGGCTCGCTAATGCAGTGTAATCGCCTTCTCGCGTGTTTGTTACTGTATAAGGAGAACCGTCATCAGACACATAGGTTTCAGTGTTAGTATCTTCTTCAGCTTGTTTTAGCGCAACCGCTAGGCTTCCCACTGGTACAACACCATTATTAAACTGGGTACCACCACCTTGTTCTGACACCCACTGCACACCCAAAGTAGTGCCGTCACCTTCAAAGACCTCAACAATGATGGCTTCAACTTGTACTTGCGCACGGCGAATATCAAGTTGACGTACAACCTCTTCTAATGAGCGCATCATGTCCGGCTCTGCGGTAATAACAATGGCATTAGAATCTTCGTGCGCATCAATGCTGATTTCACGGTTAGAGCCAGCTCGACGTGACGTAGTGCCACCACCTTGCTCTTCAGCTTGAATGCTTGCAGATACGCCCTGTAATACTTTTACTAAATCTTCCGCTTTAGCGTAGTTAAGAAACAGCACGCGGGTATTGCCGTTTGACTCAAGCTCTTGGTCCATGCGCTGAATAAGGTTAATAAGACGCTGACGCGCTTTAATATCACCGCTTACAATAACTGAGTTAGTTCTGTCGTCTGCCACTACGCGAGGCTCAGACTTAGTACCAGTATTGGCTTTACCTTGTGACTTATTAATACTGTCAATAATGCGCACCATTTCTGATGCTGACGCATAGCGAAGTTTAACGATTTCAACTTCTTCGTCACCGGCACGGTCCACGCGCTCGATAATTTCTACCAGTCGGTTCACTACCGCTGCACGGCCGGTTAGCATCATCACATTTGATGGGTCGTGGCTAACTACGTTACCGCCGCCCGCTTGGTCATTTAGCTGGCGTAAAATAGGCGCAAGTTCACGTACCGGTACGTTATACACAGGAACAACGCGAGTGATCATTTCGTCGCCGTCGCGGTTAGCGCCTTCCACTACTGGAATGTTCGATGTTTTGGCGTCTTTAGAGCGAACCACTTTCAAAATACCGCTAGGCATTTCTACAACGGCGAAGTCATACACTTGAAGTACGTTTAGGAAAAACTGGTAATACTGATCTTCATCGAGCATGTCGTAGCTGCGTACGCTTATTTTCCCACGTACGTTGGGGTCGACAATAATAGTGCGCTCTAGATTTTTACCAACGATATTAATGAACTCGTTAATGTCGGTATCTTTGAAATTAGGCATGTACTCAGCGGCTGTCACCGAGAAACACAGAAGCGCCGTGCACATGGCTGTGCTCAAGCGAGATAATAGTTTTTGGCTAGTGCGCCTTTTCATTCTAACGTCCTTCATTTCCTAACTTGTCGATGACCGATTTGCTTTAATTGTTATTTTGCTTACCTAGCGACAATATAGCGCTGCTACCGTTAGTGGTATTAAGACTCGGGTAAATCTAGGTAAAGCGTGGTTAAGCTGCCATCTCGAATAATCGTTAATTCTATTGTTTGTGCATTGCGTAGCTCAGACAGTGCCTCTTGCGATTGCTGCAAGTCTGTAAGGTCTAGCCCGTTAATTTGTGTAATGACATCGCCAGCCTGAAGCCCTGCCGATTTAAATAATTCAGGTTCTTTGCCAGGACTTACTTGATAACCAATAAGCTGGCCTTCTTCGGTTTTTGGCGATATTGAAATAAAGTCTGTGAAGTTAGCGGGGCGTTCTCGCAGAGCAGCGGTTGCTTCTAGCGCTTCTTCGCTAAGCTCAACTGTATCTTCTTCCTCTTCCTGCGGCTCAGGTCGGTTTCTCGCTTGCATTTCACGGCGACGATTAGCTTCATCGTAATCAATTCCGTCAAGCATCAGGGTTTCGTTTCTTACCCCGTTCTTAATAATAACGCGATCGTTATACACCTTTTGCAACGTGGCGTTGGTGTCTTCAATCTTTTCACCTAAACCATATACTGCTTGGCTGCCGCGATTTTCTATAATAGCGGTGCCCGCTTCCTGCTCTGAACTGGCAACAACGCCGGTCAGGGTCAAATTTAAGCGTGTCTCTGGCGCGTCAGTAACTTCGGCTACCGGTTCCGCGGGTTTAGCCGCTGCATTACCAAACAGATTCAACTGTTGTATTTTGGCAATGTTGACCCCATTTTGGCCTGACGACGAAGAAATAACCGGAGCACGGCTTACTGTGGGTGTCGCAGATAGTTGAGGTTCGGGTATAATTCGCCACACGAGTTTGGCAGCAAATGCAATTAAATACAGGCTGAGCAGAACCACTACGATGGTATGTAGCTGTTTTTGATGCTGGTTCAGATAAACAACCAGAGATTGTGGGTTGGGTTTATTGAATGTCATGCTGCCACTGATGGTACTGCTTTATTATAATATAGTGAATTTTTGGTTAACCGCGCTTTAGCAAACCCATAATAGCCTAGTAAAGGTGAGGGTCACAACACTAAAGCCACACCATTACGAAAATATTACATGAGCCAATCGGATAGCAACAATACAACACAAAATGTCAGGCTGGACAAGTGGCTATGGGCTGCAAGGTTCTTTAAGACCCGCGCAATAGCAAGAGACATGGTGCAGTCGGGAAAAGTCCAGTACAACGGGCAAAGAGCCAAACCTGGCAAGCATGTAGAGCTTGGCGCCATGATTAAAGTTCCCTCAGGATGGGATAATCGTGAAATTAAGGTGCTAGGCTTAAG
>NZ_JAFLMX010000279.1:0-33907 GCF_017849675.1 Alteromonas sp. AO-Serp | reverse complement strand
AAAAAGGCGAAATTAAAGAAGATGAGCCGACACTTGTACGTGTACACCTTCACAATACCTTTAGTGATCTTCTTGGTTCAACACGCGGCATTCACCGCTCGATGACGCTTGCAGATGGCATGCGCAAAATTTCAGAAGAAGGCGGTGTGTTGGTGTTGTTAGGGAAAGAAGAGCACATTGAAAGCCAGGTGCGTCGTTTTGCTGCAGAAGACAGAGGCGAGCGTCCCACTGGCGCTGACTGGCAGGGGTCGTCACGCACTATCGGTGTAGGTAGTCAAATTCTTGCATCAATGGGCGTTCACAAAATGCGTCTTCTTAGTAAGCCAATTAAATATCACGCACTTTCAGGTCGGCCTTGAAGTCGTGGAGTACGTGCACGACTAGTACTTAGCTGTAGGGCGGAGCTAAAGTGGAGAGGGAGTGCTCGTCGCAAACACGCGGTGAATATATCCTTGTACGCTCCGCCACCGCATCCATGCGGAGGAGGGTTTGCGACAAGCACTCCCTTCCCACATTGAGTCAAGCTAACGTACCCGTTTACGAATAGTTGAAGTTAAAGAAACAATCGATTTAGTTTGGGCGCAGTTGTGGTATACTTCGCGCCGTTTTTTCTCGAGGAATGAATCCATGCAGGTAATTGAAGGTAATATCAGAGCAACCGGTAAGAAATTTGCTATCGTTGTATCACGCTTTAATAGCTTTGTAGTTGAAAGCTTACTTGAAGGTGCACTAGATACACTAGAGCGTCACGGTGAAGTGAGTGATGTCGATATCACGTTAGTACGTGTACCTGGTGCTTACGAGTTACCTGTAGTAGCTAAGAAATTAGCTGAGAAAAAGTCATTTGACGCCATCATCGCACTAGGTGCGGTTATTCGTGGTGGTACGCCACACTTTGATTTTGTAGCAGGCGAATGCAACAAAGGTCTTGCGCAAGTTTCTCTTGAATACGGTGTACCCGTATCATTTGGCGTAATTACAACAGATTCAATTGAACAGGCTATCGAGCGTTCAGGAACCAAAGCGGGCAACAAAGGTGCAGAAGCTGCACTTGGTGCGCTGGAAATGGTTAACGTTATCGATGCTGTTGAAAAGCTTTAAGGTAAACATTAAGTGAAAGTTTCAGCTCGTCGTAAAGCCCGTGAACTCGCTCTGCAAGGCGTGTATTCATGGCAAATGAGTCACAACGATATTCAGCAGGTTGAACTGGCGCTAGCCACCAGTAACGACATGCAAAAGGTAGATATGGCGTATTTCCAAGCTCTGCTTCGCGGTGTTGCACACAACGCAAGTAAACTTGATGCGACCATCAAGCCTTACCTTGGCCGTTTGCCTGAAGAGTTAGACGCTATTGAAAAAGCAATCTTGCGCATTGCGACGCTGGAACTGACCGAGCGCATTGACGTCCCTTACCGCGTAATTATTAATGAGGCGATTGAGCTTGCTAAAGCATTTGGTGCTGAAGAAAGTCACAAGTTCATTAATGGTGCACTGGACAAAGCAGTGCGCACATTGCGCAAAGACGAGCGCGACTAACCTTACCGTGGCGGCATGGACTGCCGCTAAAAGGGTTTAAAAATTACCGTGAAAGAATTTGATCTTATCGGCCGCTACTTTTCAAACAGCGGCCACAAACGCAAAGACGTTGTTATTGGTATTGGTGATGACTGTGCTGTAACAACGGTTCCTGAAAACCAACAGCTTGCCGTTACCACAGATACCCTGGTTGCAGGTGTGCACTTTTTGAAAGACGCACCGGCGAAGTCTGTTGCGTATAAAACAGTGGCGGTAAACTTAAGCGACCTTGCCGCAATGGGCGCAGAGCCAGCGTGGATTAGCTTATCTCTGTCATTACCGGAAGTGGACGAAGCTTGGCTAGATGACTTTGTTTCGGGCCTTTATGAGCTAACTCAGTACTATTCTGTACAGCTAATCGGTGGCGATACGGTTAAAGGCCCAATGGCGTTCACGATTACAGCTCAAGGCTTTATACCGCCGGGTTCTGAGCTAACGCGTAGCGGCGCTAAGCCGGGTGATTGGCTTTATGTCACAGGAACGCTGGGTGACGCGGGTGCAGGTTTAGACATCCTGCAAAATAAGCTGAGTGTAAGTGGTGAAGCGAAAGATGTCTTGGTAAATCGTCATTACTTCCCAACTCCTCGCGTAGCGGTGGGTACAGCTATCCGACGTATTGCAACGTCGTGCATTGATATCTCTGATGGTTTAATTTCAGATTTAGGTCATATCCTAAAAGCGTCTAATTGCGGTGCAAATGTTCATGTAGAGCGTTTACCGTTGTCACGAGCATTAACAAGCGCGGTTACACCAGAGCAAGCTATCGAATACGCGCTGTCAGCAGGCGATGACTATGAGCTTATTTTCACCGTAAGTGAAGAGCAGCGCGGAAGTCTTGAAACCTCGTTGGCAAGCACAAACGTGAAAGCCACATGTATTGGCCAATTAACCGGCCATAACGGCACACTTTCATTGCTCAAAGACAACGAAAAGTACACACCTGTTAACGTGTCAGGTTACGAGCACGCCTTTTAGGCGGCCTATTTGTCCGACAAAAGCAATAAAAAGGAAAAAGCATGCAGGCTGAGTTTCGCGCTAGAGTGAGTATGAAAAATCCCGTGCATTTTCTCGCACTAGGCTTTGGCAGTGGACTTATTCCTTTCATGCCGGGAACCTTTGGCTCACTTGCTGCGTTGCCCCTACTTATTGCCTGTAGCCAGATTTCCCTAATTTCCTTTATCGCGCTTACGCTGATATTCTCAGTTGTAGGCATTTACCTGTGTGGCAAGACTGCTGACGATATGCAGGTTCACGATCATGGCTCTATAGTGTGGGATGAAATAGCGGGCATGTTTGTGACCTTTCTGTTTGTACCTATTTCAGCGTCCTCTTTACTTGTAGGCTTTGTTCTATTCAGGCTTTTCGATATCTTGAAGCCTTGGCCAATAGGTATCATAGATAAGCGCTTACACGGCGGTACAGGCATTATGCTTGACGATCTTATCGCTGGCGCCATGGCATGCGGTTGTCTACATTTACTAATAGCGTTTTGGCCTGCCGCATTGGCTTTGTTTTAATTCATTACGAATATCCGCCGCCATTTTGTTAGACTTACCTCAAAGGAAAGCCAGTTGACGGTGAGCGAACTATTTACGAAAAAGCCCGCAAAATAGCGGGCTTTTTAATGTCTTAGTAATGATTTTAAAGCTTAATTAGTTAGCACTTAAACTGCTAGCCGCCGCAATAATACCTTCAGCATCTAAGCCGTGCTCTTTGTACATTTCTTGCTGTGTGCCTTGCAGTATGAAACTATCAGGCAGCCCTAACATCTTCACCGCTTTTAATACGCCATTTTGCTGCAAGTGTTCTAGTACGGCACTACCAGCTCCACCCATAATACAGCCGTCTTCCAACGTAATAAGTGCACTGTGCTCACTGGCAGCTTTTAATACTGCGTCGCCGTCTAACGGCTTAATGAAACGCATGTCGATAACGGTAGCGTCAATCGCCTCTGCAGCTTCAAGCGCGTAGGGCAGTAGGCAGCCAAAGTTTAAAATGGCGATACTTTCAGACTTGCCTTTTGATGATTCTCGACACGTACGAGATTTACCAATCTCAAGCTCTGTCATAGCTTCGTCAGGCGTGACACCCATGCCAGCACCGCGAGGGTAACGAACAGCAGCTGGTTTTTGTAGCTTGTGACCCGTGTAGAGCATTTGACGACATTCATTTTCATCTGAAGGCGCCATAACCACCATATTCGGAATACAGCGCAGGAAAGCGATATCAAATGCCCCCTGGTGAGTAGGGCCATCTGCGCCAACAATACCGGCTCTATCAATGGCAAACAATACGGGTAAGTCTTGAATCGCCACATCGTGAATGAGCTGGTCATAGGCGCGCTGCAGGAACGACGAATAAATAGCAACAACCGCATTCATACCGTCTTTGGCAAGGCCTGCGCCAAAGGTTACCGCGTGCTGTTCAGCAATCGCAACATCGAAATACTGCTCTGGAAAACGCTGAGAAAACTCAACCATGCCTGAACCTTCGCGCATGGCTGGCGTTACCGCCATTAGCTTAGGGTCTTGTGCCGCCATATCACACAGCCATTTCCCAAAGATTGCAGAGTAGGTAGGGGCTGAAGGCTTAGATTTTGGCAAAGCGTTGTCAGCCGGATTGAATTTTGGTACCGCGTGGAACTTGATAGGGTCTTCTTCAGCAACCGCGTAACCTTTACCTTTCTTGGTGACTACGTGAAGTAGCTGCGGGCCGTCAAACTTGCGCATATTGCGTAGCGTATCGACAACACCATTTACGTCGTGGCCATCGATAGGGCCAATGTAGTTAAAGCCAAGCTCTTCAAATATCGTGCCCGGCACAACCATGCCTTTAATGTGTTCTTCTGCACGGCTGGCAAACTCCTTAATAGGAGGTACATTGCTTAGCAGCTTTTTGCCGCCATCGCGTATAGAGTTGAAAAAGTTGCCTGTAAGCAAGCGAGCTAAGTGACTGTTCAACGCCCCTACGTTTTCAGAAATAGACATTTCGTTGTCGTTAAGTACAACTACCATGTCTTTCTTGATATCACCAGCGTGATTAAGGGCTTCAAACGCCATACCAGCGGTCATTGCACCGTCGCCAATTACCGCTACAACCTTTCTGTTTTTGCCTTCTTTTTCGGCAGCCACAGCCATGCCCAGCCCTGCACTAATCGATGTAGACGAATGACCAACTGCAAAGGTGTCGTAGTCGCTCTCAGGCGGCCATGGGAAAGGGTGCAGACCATTCTTTTGGCGAATGGTGCTCATGCGCTCTGCACGACCTGTAAGGATTTTGTGCGGATAAGCTTGGTGACCTACATCCCACAGCAGTCGATCGAAGGGGGTGTCGTACACATAGTGCAAAGCGACGGTCAGTTCCACTGTGCCTAAACCAGATGCAAAATGCCCACTAGTTTGGCTTACGCTGTTAAGTAAGTACTCACGCAACTCATCGGCGAGCTCGCGTAATTTGTCTTGGGGCAACTGCCTCAATTTATCGGGTGTTTGCGCAAGCGCAAGCGTTGGGTAATGTTGGAGATCTAAACTCATGTACTTATTATCTTTTTCAACATGGCGCGTGGCTAATGGTCGCGTTTTACCAAAAGCTCGCTAAACGCAATTAAACTGTCAGTATTGTAGGGTAAACGCGCCAATGCTTGAAGTGCATTATCGTGAAGCATTTCTAATTCTTGTTTAGCGCCTGTAATACCAAGTTTGGCTGGAAAGGTATTTTTCCCTAACGCTTCGTCTGACCCCGCGGGCTTACCTAATTTTTCGCTACTGCCTTCCACATCTAAAATATCGTCTTGAACTTGGAAAGCTAGCCCAATATCCGCGGCATAAGCCATTAAGTCAATTTTAGTTTGAGGCAGTAAGCCTTCACTAACAATGGCGACCATTTCTATGCAGGCTTTTAACAATGCACCGGTTTTCAATCTATGCAGCTGTTTTAGTTCTTCTAGCGAGATGGTTTTGCCGGTGCTGGCTAAATCGATAGCTTGCCCGCCGCACATACCTATGTAACCCGCACTTTTCGCAAGTACAGACAGTAACTGGCTACGCTTTGTTTCAGCATACGTGCTTAATGGCGCATCAGCTAACACTGTAAAGGCAAGTGCCTGCAGCGCATCGCCAGCTAAAATAGCGGTAGCCTCATCAAAGGCGATATGACAGGTTGGCATACCGCGGCGCAAGTCGTCGTCGTCCATGGCTGGTAAATCGTCGTGGACTAACGAGTAGGCGTGCACACATTCAATGGCCATACTAATAGCCATTTGGTCTTTTTTGGGCACGTCTAGGGTGTTACCTACCACTTGAACAAGTAGTGGTCGCATCCGTTTACCGCCAGCAAGTAAGGCGTGACGCATTGCGTCTTTCAAGCGCGGCGCGTAATCGGGTAATTCGTCAATTAATGTAAGAAGAGATGCATCAGTTTGCTGTTTAACTTGCTGATGCAAAGCAGAAAAATTCATAGATTGCCTGTTAGTTAAAAATGAACGATTTATGGCTGTTCACTTTCAGGAAGAGGGTGGAGCGTTTCTTCGCCTTGTTCACTGAGCAGTATCTTTACTTTTTGCTCGGCGTTTTCAAGAGATTGTTGGCCTTGGCGGGAAAGTGCTATACCGCGCTCAAATTTTTCTAGTGCTTTATTAAGAGGCAGATCACCGCTTTCCATTTCGTTAACGATAGCTTCTAGTTCTGATAAAGTTTCTTCAAAAGACGCTGATGCTTTTTCTGTCGTCATAAAAACACTCAATATAGTGGCCAAAATACGTATACCGCGCACATTAACCGAGGGTTGCACAAGGGTCAAATGGTTTGTCCGTATATCGCCTATATCACAGTAACATAGCTTTTTTTTCATCCAGTTCAAAAGGCAACATACAAGCAAATTGTGCTATATTCGATGCAAGGCTCAGTAACCTTTCAGAAGTAACCGTGTTATTTACTGTGAAGGAAAAAGTAAGGAGCTGAAAAAGCGCTAGGTATTTTAGTTTAGAAAAAAGACAAAGCTGCGCTTTTGCATAGAACCTACTTCATAATAAACAAATAAATGTGATATTTTTCAATAATGTCGTTTTAGTATTTCTATCTTTTGCCGATAGGGTATTTGTACACTAACAGCACTGACTGCGCATAAATGGGGAAGAGTGAGTGGATTTAGCAACCGTCATAGGTATGTTGGGCGCCATTGGTTTCATAGTTATGGCTATGATTCTGGGCGGCAGCTTGGGCATGTTCATCGACGTGCAATCAATACTTATTGTATTCGGGGGAACACTATTTGTTGTCCTATCTCAGTTTACGTTGGGCCAATTCTTCAGTGCGGGTAAAGTTGCTGGCAAAGCATTCATGTTCAAAATTGAAACGCCTGAAGAGCTTATCGAGAAGATTGTTGAAATGGCAGACGCTGCGCGAAAAGGCGGGTTTCTGGCACTAGAAGAAGCGGAAATTTCAAATGAGTTCATGCAAAAAGGTGTGGACATGCTGGTTGACGGCCACGACATTGAAGTGGTGAGAGAAACGTTAGCTAAAGATATTTCTATGACAACGGAAAGGCATGAGTTCGGCGCTTCTATATTTAAAGGAATGGGTGACGTAGCACCAGCGATGGGTATGATTGGTACTTTGATCGGTCTGGTTGCCATGCTTTCAAACATGGATGACCCTAAAGCCATCGGCCCTGCCATGGCGGTAGCGCTATTAACCACGCTTTATGGTGCCTTTTTTGCCAACGTCGTGTGTTTGCCAATTGCCTTTAAACTGGCGGTAAGAGCTGGAGAAGAGAAGTTAAACCAGAGTCTTGTTCTTGACGGTATTGTGGGTATAGCCGACGGCCAGAACCCACGTGTTATCGAAGGGGTATTAAAGAACTACCTTGCGGCGAGTAAACGCGGAAGCGCAGAGGAAGAGTAATGGCCGAAGAAGAATGCCCAAAATGTCCCCCCGAGGGGCTTCCAGCCTGGATGGGAACCTTCGCAGACCTGATGTCGTTGCTTATGTGCTTCTTTGTACTGCTACTTTCGTTTTCGGAAATGGACGTACTGAAGTTTAAACAAATTGCAGGCTCTATGAAGTTTGCTTTTGGTGTGCAAAATAAAATTGAAGTAAAAGATATTCCAAAGGGCACCAGTGTTATTGCTATGGAATTTCGTCCGGGTAAACCTGACCCTACGCCCATTGAATCCATTCAGCAGCAAACTAACGAAATGACCCAGCAAATGCTGGAATTTCAGGCTGGTAACGAAGACTCTGCCGGAGGAAGGCAGAAGCAGCGCGGCGAGCAGCGTGGCGGACAATCTCAACAAACGGCTACTGAGTCGTCTTCATCGGCTGAGCAAAGCACCGATCAGTCGCAAATGGCTGAACTGATGAAAAAAGTAGCGCAGCAATTAGAAAAACAAATTCTAGATGGTTCGGTGGAAATGGAATCGTTGGGTCAGCAGTTAACCATTCGAATCCGTGAAAACGGTTCCTTCTCGGCGGGCTCGGCCTTTTTGCAGCCCCAATTCCAACCGGTGTTGAGAAAAATAGGTACGCTGTTGGCGGATGTGCCTGGAGAAATCGAAATTTCAGGGCACAGTGACGGCCAGCATATTGCTAATGAACTCTATCGTTCTAATTGGGACTTGTCAGCGCAGCGCGCTGTAGCGGTCGCTGAAGCCATGCGGACCGCGCCAGGGTTTGACGAAAGTCGTATGTCGGTAGTGGGTAAGGCAGATACCGATCCAATTGTAGAAAATGCCACTACACCTTCAGACCGAGCGCAAAATCGCCGCGTTGAAATTAATATCAATCAGGGTAAGCCAATGCTGTCGAAGCCTATATCAGTTGTAGATGAGTAGTGCTTTGACCTAGTGTCAGCTTCAAACAAGAAAGCGGCGCCAAAAGGGCGCCGCTTTTTTTGTCACTACTATCGATAATTAGCGTTGTTAAACACGAGCCAAATCAAGTCTGTAATGAGGCTTTGAAATCACAAGCTGAACGGTACTGATTGTTCTTTCTAAAAAACCACCTTCACAATATTTCAGGTAGTAGGTCCACATTCGCATAAAACGCTCGTCATAACCGTCGTTTAAAAGCTCATCTTTTGCAGAAATAAATGCTTCATACCAATGGTTCAATGTTTTCGCATAGTCAATCCCGATGTCGTGTAAGTCACGAATCATCATATTAGTATACTTTTTCAGGTGAGCGTTAAGCTGGTGCTGAGAAGGTAAAAATCCACCCGGAAAGATATATTTCTGAATAAAGTCGACACTATTTGAATAGCTGTCGTAACGTCTGTCATCAATGGTTATTGACTGAAGCAGCATTAGGCCGTCGTCTTTTAAAAGTGACGAGCATTTCTCAAAGAAATTTCCTAAAAATTGTTTGCCTACAGCTTCAATCATCTCGATAGACACGAGCTTATCGTACTTGCCTTCAAGTAGGCGATAATCCTTTTTCAGCAAAGTGATTTTGCTTTCAAGTCCTTCTCGGGCAATCCATTCTTTTGCCCATGCATGCTGCTCTTCTGAAATGGTAGTGGTCGTTACGCGGCAACCATAATGCTTAGCAGCATAGACGGCTAGCCCGCCCCAGCCCGTGCCAATCTCTAGAAGATGATCGGTTTCGCTAAGCTGTAACTTGTCGCAAATGGCTTTGAGCTTGTAATTTTGTGCATCATTGAGAGTTGCATTCGGATCTGGGTATATGGCTGACGAATACATCATTGTTGGGTCAAGGAAGCGGGTATAAAGCTTATTACCCAGATCGTAATGCGCCTCGATATTTTTCTTGGCTTGGTCCTTTGTATTTCGACGTGCAAAGTGTTGAATCTTGTTGATGGGCATAGTCACCCATTTAAATTTATTCTCCCATTCGTCAAGGGTAGATAAATTCCTAGCAAACACTCTTACCACGGCTGTTACGTCGTCACTGTCCCATAACCCATCCATGAATGCTTCTCCGGCGCCCACACTTCCGCCAAGCAATAAGCGTCGATAGGCTTGTACATCCTTGATATTTACCGTTGCACGCAAATCGCTTTCGTCTGTGCCGAAACGCGCAACGACATCGCCGTTTTCTTGAATGGTTAAACTGCCAAAAGGCAGTTGTTTTAAGCATTGTAGGAATAGAGTTCTACACGCTTTATCTACAAAGGAGACCTCTGAGGTGGTCAGTAGTACAGATTCACCAAAAGACATTGTTATTGTTCCTGACTTTTTTCTGGGTGTGTATACAGTGGCGTTCGTTTAAGCAATAGTTTAAGCGCGTGCCAATAAATTCCAGCCACAGTTTTTATTGTCATACTGGGTATACGTTTAAGTGCCGCAGATAGATTCGCATTATCTAAAGTAAATTTAGTCAAATTTATCCCTGCACTGAACTCTTTGTCGTCTCTTACACAATCCATCGCAAGTGACAGTCTAGTCGACGGCTGCGATATCGACCATTTGTAGGTCATATCCATTGGATTAAACGGGGAAACATGAAAAGCTTTTGGCGTATCGTCTTGAGTATCTAGATTTACAAGGTAGTGATGACGCTCATTCCACGGCGTGTTACTTACTTCGGCAAGCATATGTGTATACTTACCTTCGGCATTGCGTAGGTAATAGAAATTCACCGGGCTGAAATACAGCCCCCACATACGCAGTTGTCCCAGCATAAAGACATCGCCTTGAAGCGTCTTCCCTCCGTTTAACTCTGTCATTCTGTCTATTACTGCCTGACCTAGAGGTAAAGAGGGATCACCTAAGTAGTCTTCACGCTTGAAACGCACTCTAGCCTTGTCGTATGCAGAGAAGCGTTTTAACGAACTGGACAAGATTTCGAGTTCGTTGCTCTCAAGCTTTAGCCAAAATAAATAAATGTCATAGCCAAATTTATGCTGGGTAGGCTTAAACCGTTGGTGATAAACCTTGCCCTTGTAGATGGCACTTTCTATCACAGGGCTTCACCAAAGCGAGAACAAACATCAAGTGCGCTAGTTACGCCGTCTTCATGAAAACCGTTATACCAGTAGGCTCCACAAAAATGTAAGTTGTCTACGCCACAAATTTCATTTCTTCTTGCTTGGGCGTTGACCATGCTGGCACTGTATTGCGGATGTGCGTACTGATAGCTTCGAAGAATACTCTTTTGGTCTATTTCCGCAGTATTATTTAACGTTACACAGTAGGTGCTTTGTGCTTCAAGGCGTTGAAGAATATTCATGTTATAAGTGACAGAAGCGGGGCGGGCTTCCTCGCTTGCGTCTTCTTTTAAGCTGTAATTCCAACTCGCCCAAGCTAATTTTCTTTTAGGCAGCTGTGAAATATCTTTGTGCATCACCACGTCGTTTTCTGCGTAAGGGATATTTCCAAGGATATCTCGATGCAGCGAAGTCGGTGAGTGAATCATTTTTAACGCTTGGTCACTGTGGCACGCAAATACCACATGATCATACATCGCAGCGTTGCCTGAAGAGTCGGTAACCTGCCACTTATCATCGCTTTTCGCTACCGACAGAACGGCCGTCGATAGTTTTATCTTAGACTCAAATGGTGCGATTAAAGGCGGAATGTATTGGCTTGACCCACCTTTAATTGTGTACCACTGAGGACGGTCGGTAATATTGAGCAAGCCATGGTTGTTGAAAAACTGCAAAAAGAACGTGAGTGGAAACTTTCTCGTTTGCTCTAAGCTGCTGGACCAAATTGCGGCGCACATAGGCAAAATATAATAACGTGCAAAGTCATCGCTTAGTTTTAATTCTCTAATGACGTCTTCTAACGTAAGTGAAGAAGTATCACGGTTTTCTGCGACCATCGCTTTACACGCTTTGTTAAACGTCAATATGTCTTTCACGATACGCCAGAATTTAGGCCTCAGAATATTACGCCGCTGTGCAAATAAACTGTTTAAGTTATTGCCGTTGTATTCTAGGTTTGCCTTTTTACTCATTACAGAGAAGCTCATCTCTGTTGGTTGATACTCAACATCTAACTGATTAATGAGCTTTATAAAGTTAGGGTAGGTCCAATCATTAAAAACGATAAAACCTGTATCGATATGGTGAGTTTCCCCATTGTCGCTTATTTTCTTCGTTGCAGTATGACCACCTATATAGTCATTTGCTTCGTACACTGTGATATCGTGCTGCCTATTTAGAAGGTGCGCGCAGGTCAAACCAGAAATACCTGTGCCAATGATGGCAATCTTATTGTTCATTCATCTTCTCTTATTGTTTTTCTCTCATTGCCAACGACAATCGCTTTTGCAGTGGGGTTGGCAGTATATGCATAAAGCGCAGAATAAAACCAAAGAACCGAGGGAAGAAAACTGTTTGTTTGTTGCCCTCTATTCCTTTAAGCATAGCGTTAGCGGCTTCTTCAGCGCTAATTTTCATTGGCATTTCAAAATCGTTTTTATCTGTGAGGGGCGTTTCTACAAATCCAGGAGACACCGCTTGCACTTTCACGCCTTTGTGGTGAAGGTCTACTTCTAATGATTTAGTAAAATAATGTAGGGCAGCTTTGCTCGCACCGTACGCTTGCGTTCGCGTAAAAGGAAGTAGGCGAGCCATGCTGTCAACAATCACAAGCTTGTCGCCTTGCTTAAGTCGTGGAAGAAGAGCGTCTACACAATGAACAACGCCAAAGAAATTAGGTTCGAATACGCGGCGAAACATGTCTGGCTCGAAGTCGTCGATATCTACATATTCGCAGGTACCAGCGTTGAGTACAGCAATGTCAAACTTAACCGTTGCTAGCGCCCGTCGAGTATCGTCAAGATCAGTGACATCGAACTGGCATGCGCTAATATTATTGTACTTACTGAGCTCGTTGAGTGTGTCTTCATTTCGACCACAGGCAATCACTTGATAACCGCTGTTTGCAGCCTTTATTGCTAATGCTTTACCAATACCCGATGTGGCGCCAGTAATTAGAATACTTTTCACTTTGCTAGCTTCCCTTTAATTTTTTTAACGACAAAACCTAGGATGGGTACGTGCTCATAGACCATTTCGCCCAAGTCGTAATAATCTTTGTGGTAAATAATGCTGTCATCGCTGACACCAAGTTGCGTGGTGCCATCTAGCGTAATTTGCTTATCACTATCTTTCAGCGTAAGGGTCATCGTCCAGTTTGCGATATGGGTAACCTTTGAATGACTTGATGGATGCTCTTTTGAGCCATTGGGCGAGCAAGTAAAAATGTCCGCAATGTCGAACTTACAGCTTTCGGCTTGCGTTAATAAGTTGGAAAAATAGCGTTTTACTTCATCAATGCCATGGTGTGTAGTGATTGGGTCGATAAACAGTATGTCGTCGGCATAGATATGTTCTAGGTCGTCTGGAGAAATTTGACATATGTCTGTGTAAATTTTACAAAAGCGTCCAATGACGTCCATGGCCTTTCCTTAACTCATAATTCAAAATCAGATTTGCATATCGGTAATGTCGACGCTTAAAAAAATTCGCGGTTATTTTCACGTTGAAATTGCAAGTCTCTGATATGAAATCTGTTAATGTTTTATTTAAAAACTAAATTACATTAATCGTCGTGCTAAAGATCATGTTTTTCCATTTATATGTGAAAAATTTTCCCATTCGATCCTAATTGTTCTCACTTGCGTAATTATTTTCGTGTTTTCGGAAGTGCTGAGTATGAGTGTAGAACGTTTTCCTTTATTTCCTTTATCTGCGCACCTTTTGCCGGAAGGTAGAATGGCATTGCGCATTTTTGAGCCACGATACGTGCGAATGGTTAAGCAGGCATGTGCTGAAAATAAAGGCTTTGTGATGTGTATGCTTAATGCTAACGGTGACAAAAATTTGAATGAGCATATTCATAAAATAGGTACTTATGCGCAGGTTGTTGACTTCGACATGCTCGATGATGGGTTGCTTGGCATAAAGGTTGCTGGTTCTCATTTAGTTGAGGTAAGTAGCATAGAAGTTGAAAAAGATGGTCTTCGTACCGGTAGTTGCAAGGTGTTAGAACCTTGGCAGTGCGATTTGGCTCCTCAACAAATAGCGCCTATGGACGAGCGACTTAAAGAAATATTTGGAAATTACGAAGAGTTGGCATCGCTTTATGAATCACCAAAGTTTGATTGCCCTAATTGGGTATTAAATCGGTGGTTAGAATTATTGCCAGTAGACGGCTCGCAAAAACAGCACTTTTTAGCGCAAAGAGAATGCACCAGTTTACTGAACTATCTCTCTGCACTAATCGCTTAGTCGTTGAGTCGGATAAAGACATTACAAATTCGTAATCCAATATTAGCGATTTTCGCAAACGTTTTAAGTCATAACGCCGTAGAATGATACAACCAAAACGGAAAAGCGGACGAATCTTATGTTAGTTGGAATTCCTTTGGAACAAAGTAACAGCACAATCAAGCCTAAAGAGTGTGCAACTGAAATGTCTGATTACCTTGTCGCGGTTGCAGACACCCGATGCAAGCGTTCATTTGCGAGAGTGTTTAACTACTTCGCGCCTCGGCTGCGTTCATATGCACTGAAACAGATGGGTAATGAGGCACTGGCCATGGAACTGGTACAAGATACTATGTCGAATGTATGGCAGAAAGCGCACCTGTTCAATGCAGAAAAAGGTTCTCCGTCAACGTGGATTTTCACAATCGCACGCAACATTCGCTTTGATATGCTTCGAAAGCTGCAGAATCGAAAAGAGGATGTTTGTTCTGACGACCTATGGCCAGTTTTATGCGAACAAACAGCCGATGCAAACGAGGCGCCACTTGACGAACAAGTTACTTTAGAGCAGATTGGCTATTTGTTCGAATCACTACCTGTAAAACAGAAAGCAGTGGTTGAAGCTATCTATATTGATGGCAAGTCACAACAAGAAGTCGCCGATGAGCTTTCAATTCCATTAGGTACAGTAAAGTCGCGGACACGTTTGGCACTTCAACGATTAAAGGTCATGTTAAACGATAATGATTAGGTTTCACCCAAGTGCCCAGCAACTTAAAGATTTTGTTGAGGGCACATTGTCACCTGCTATATCACTGATGGTCTCTGCACATTGTGACATGTGTGAGAAATGTCAGCGTTTTGTTGAAATTGAAACGGAAAGTCTTGCTGCTCAAATGGTTTCGAACGCCAATTCATCGGCAAGCGACAGAGCTGAAATGTCGCTTCAGTTCGGTGACATGCTATCCCAAATTACGCAGCTCCCATCATCGAAACAAAATAATGCTTTGATGGAACAGCCCATAGCGTATCGTGAGCCCGTAAAGAAGCGGGCGGCCTTGCAGGCGCAGGCAAGTGCAAATACCATCGAGTTAGATGGAAGGGTATTCACTTTACCCAGAACGCTTCACCGCTACATCGATAAGACAGGTAACTGGTCAAGTTTGGTTGGGAAGCTGTGGCAGGCTCCAGTTGACCTTGGAAACCAAGGTGTAGCTAATTTTATCTTCATGGGAAGTGGCGGTAGTGTACCTGAGCATACGCACCGTGGAACGGAATATACATTAGTCATTGATGGTGAGTTCAGTGATGGGCTAAGTTGCTATGATACCGGCGACTTTATTTTCATGGATGGAGATAAAACGCACACGCCAAAATCCGAAGGTAAAGAAGGCTGCCTTGTATTTAGCATTGTCGATCAGCCATTGCACTTTACTTCGGGCCTTGCAAGATTGTTAAACCCTTTTAGTCACTTGTTTTTCCGCTAGTAATCAATCAAGCGAACGCAGTCAATATGTGACATCCAGATACAAAAAAACGCACAAATGTGCGTTTTTTTATTGGTTGCATAAAGCTCTAGCAAAACAGAATAGCCAAATCTAGCTAATAAATTCGCTGTCAGGGTAGTTAAGCTTTAGTGTCTTCATCGCATTGTTACGCAATTCATCTAGGCCAAGCTGCTCATAACTTGAAACCATAATTTCGAGTGCTTGTTGCACTTGAGTGGTATTCGGGAAGTGCTCTATAACATAGCGACCACGGTTTGCAGCAGCAACATAAGCCTGGCGTCTCATGTAGAAACGTGCAATAGCGATTTCATAGCGAGCCAAGCGGTCTTTAATATGAACCATGCGCTGTTTCGCATCTGCGGCATATTTGCTATCTGGATATTGTTGAATCAGTCTGCGGAAATCTTCAAACGCAGCACGAGACTTCGACGGGTCTCTATCCGTACGGTCAATATTCATTAATTCTTGGAAAAGGTTGCTATCTGATTCCATGTTAGTTAATCCACGCATGTAATACGCGTAATCAACATCTGAATGGTTTGGATTCAGACGAATAAATCTGTCGATAGTGGCAAGCGTTTCTTCGTTTTTACCTGACTTATAATAGCTATAAATAAGGTCTAGCTGTACCTGATGGGATAGGGGACCGAACGGGTAGCGCGAATCTAGCGCGCTTAACGTTTGTGCTGCAGCGCTGAAGTTACCTACTTCCATGCTCTGCTTTGCTCTGTCGTACAGTTGCTGCGCACCCATGTTAGCTAATACGGCTTTTTCTTCATTATCTGAAGAGCTACATCCTGCGACAGATACCATAGCACCCAATAAAACGGGGGCCAGTAGACGAAATGATTTCATAATAATTCTATTTTCCTGCTAAACAGTTTTAATACTTCGCTGTCTAAGCTCATGTGTTAAACAACAACACTTTAATTGCATTCTAACGTACTAACGATGAGAAAAACCATACAAAAACGTAAACAAGGCAGTGTACAGCGTGAATACTTGTTATAATACCCTTTTTTAGACGTAATCAATGGTGTTATGACACAGTCGCCGAACACAATACAATTAGAAGCTTCAACGGAAGCTGCGCATTTTGGTTTACGGTTAGATCAGGTTTTGGCTGATTTGTTCCCTGAATATTCTCGTTCTAAGCTAAAAACTTGGATCCAAGATGGGAATGTTGCTGTAAACGGTGAAGTAATCACCGTGCCTCGCCACAAAATGCAAATGGATGAACTTGTTACTGTACAGGCCGAAATGGATGTACAAGTAACGAGCGAAGCGCAAGACATCGCGTTAAACATTGTTTATGAAGATGAACACATCCTAGTCATAAACAAACCAGCAGATTTGGTTGTGCATCCAGGTGCAGGGAACCCAAGCGGTACCGTGCTAAATGCCTTGTTAAATCATTGTCCAGAGATAGACAAAGTTCCACGTGCGGGCATTGTCCATCGCCTTGACAAAGACACGACGGGGTTAATGGTAGTAGCAAAAACAATTCCTGCTCAAACGCATCTTGTTGACCAACTTCAACGTCGGGAAATGAGTCGTGAATACGAAGCCGTTGCCTTAGGTACGATGGTCGCTGGTGGTATTGTAGATGCGCCTATTGGTAGACACGCAACAAAACGTACGCATATGGCAGTACGTGAAATGGGCAAACCAGCGGTCACTCATTTTCGTGTTATCGAAAAATTTCGCGCATACACGCACCTGCGTTTGAAGCTTGAAACTGGCCGTACGCACCAAATCCGCGTACACATGGCCCACATTAAGCATCCTTTGCTTGGCGACCAAGTTTATGGCGGGCGTCCTCGTCTTCCTAAAGGGGCGTCAGAAGAATTTATCGCTGCGCTTCGCGGATTCCAACGTCAGGCGTTGCACGCCGCACAGCTCTCGCTGTTTCACCCTGAAACGGAAGAGTGGATGACGTGGAAAGCTCCCCTACCTCAAGATATGCAGGACTTGCTTAAAGCCGTGAAAAAGGACACCGCGGACAATCCACAAGATATGCTTTAATGAGTAAGGCGAACTTATGACATTGTCATCTGCAAATTCACCTATATCATCCACGCTGGATTTGATTACGCCAGCGTGGTCATGTCCCGCAAATGTTGTTGCATACACAACGACAAGAATGGGAGGTACAAGCATAGGTGATTTTGCAGGTTTGAACGTTGGCGCCCACGTGGGGGACGACCTCCTACTTGTGAAAGCCAATAGAAGCCTAATTCCACATAGTGAAAAGATCACATGGTTGGAGCAAGTGCACAGCAACCGCGTGGTGTCATTGCCGAGCGCAGATACCACCGCTGATGCGTCGTATTCTTCTTCAACATCGCATTTTTGTGCGGTGATGACCGCAGACTGCGTGCCCATTTTATTGTGTGATGAAAGCGGTCAAGAAGTGGCGGCAGTACATGCTGGTTGGAAAGGTCTCGATACTAACATTATTGGAAGTGCTGTTTCACACTTTGGCAGCGAAGCAAAAAAACTCATCGCTTGGGTTGGTCCTGCAATCAGCGGGCCCTGCTACGAAGTTGATGTACAGTTGGCGAGTAAGTTTCGCCATATAGACGGTGCCATTGCCAATAGCTCTAATAGAGGGAAGTACTTATTAGATCTACCTCTAGTGGCACAGGTGCAATTGCAGCAAGCTGGCGTTGAGAGTATTACACAAAGTAACTTGTGTACTTACACTGACGAACAGCGTTTTTACTCCCATCGAAGAGCTACGCATCAAAACAAGCGCACGACTGGGCGTATAGTTAGCGTAATAGGCCTGCTTTAAATTGTTTCGAAAAAAGGCGGCAGTTTTAGTCTGATCACACAGTTGCGCTAGATCAAACTTCATACATTATTTGTTATCTTTTGGGCTAACTTTTTAATCTCATACTTGAATCGCAATTGAGCAGCCTACATAACTAGAACATAAATAATACCATTCCGCATAGATCATTACCCACTCAGCGAGAGTTAAAATGTTCGTAATTGCGGCGTGTTACCGCAGGTATAGTTGTTCATTAATTAGGTTGAAATTATGAGACTAGATAGATTTACCAGTAAATTTCAGCTCGCAATATCCGATGCTCAATCACTCGCATTGGGGCGAGATCATCAATACATTGAACCTGTCCATTTAATGACTGCCATGCTAAATCAGCAAGGCGGGTCAGTACGCCCTTTGCTTGACCAAGCAAACATCAATGTAAATGCGCTACGCTCAGCACTGAGCCAAGCTATTGAGCGCCTACCTCGTATTGAAGGCATTGGGGGAGATGTTCAATTAAGTAAAGACAGCGGCATTTTGCTAAATCTTTGTGACAAGATAGCGCAGCAGCGAAAAGACGAATACATCACTTCAGAAATCTTTGTTCTAGCGGCGCTACAAGATAAAGGGCGCTTGGGGGAAATCCTCAAAAGCCTGAATATCACTAAAGAAGCTATTGAAAGCGCAATAGACGACATGCGTGGTGGCCAGAAGGTCACGGATCCTAATGCTGAAGATGTACGTCAGGCGCTTGAAAAATACACGACAGATTTAACCGAGCGAGCAGAACAAGGCAAGCTCGACCCGGTCATTGGTCGAGACGATGAGATTCGCCGAACTGTTCAAGTACTACAGCGTCGAACCAAAAACAACCCAGTACTCATTGGTGAGCCGGGTGTGGGTAAAACGGCTATTGTTGAAGGGTTGGCTCAGCGCATCATTAATGGCGAAGTGCCTGAGGGCTTAAAGAACAAGCGTGTTCTTGCCCTTGATATGGGCGCGTTAGTGGCGGGAGCTAAATATCGCGGTGAGTTTGAAGAACGCCTTAAAGCAGTGCTTAATGAGCTGGCTAAAGAAGAAGGCCGCGTGATCTTATTCGTTGACGAACTGCACACCATGGTAGGTGCAGGGAAGGGCGATGGAGCGATGGATGCAGGTAATATGCTTAAACCTGCGTTAGCCCGTGGTGAACTTCACTGCGTTGGTGCTACAACACTGGATGAATATCGTCAGTACATTGAAAAAGACGCAGCACTTGAACGTCGTTTCCAAAAGGTATTAGTTGAAGAACCTAGCGTTGAAGACACTATTGCTATTCTGCGTGGCTTAAAAGAGCGCTATGAGCTCCATCACTCGGTAGATATTACTGATCCCGCTATCGTTGCAGCGGCAAGTTTGTCGCATCGTTATATTAGCGACCGCCAATTACCAGACAAAGCCATTGATCTTATAGACGAGGCTGCGTCTAGCATTCGATTGCAAATAGACTCCAAGCCCGAAGAGATGGATCGTCTGGAGCGTCGTATCATCCAGCTAAAATTGGAAGAGCAAGCTCTGGCCAAAGAAACAGATGATGCGAGTCATAAGCGACTTGAGATGATTGAGCTAGAGCGTGAGCAAGCGGAAACCAAGTACGCAGAGCTTGAGAAAGTGTGGCTGGATGAGAAAGACGCCATGCAGGGCACTCAAACCATTAAAGGGGAGCTTGAGCAGGCTAAACTTGACTTGGAGATAGCGCGACGTGCATCTGATTTGAATCGCATGTCGGAACTTCAGTACGGCCGTATTCCAGAGCTTGAAGCAAAGTTAGAGCAAGCGGCTGAAAACGAAACTCGCGAGACGACGTTACTTAAAAATAAAGTGACGGACGTTGAAATTGCAGATGTGCTTTCGCGATGGACGGGTATACCTGTAGCGCGAATGCTTGAGGGCGAGCGTGAGAAGTTGTTGCGTATGGAAGACGTACTTCACAAACGGGTTGTTGGACAAGAAGAAGCGGTTGAAGCGGTTTCAAACGCAATTCGCCGTTCACGTGCTGGGCTTGCGGATCCAAATCGACCTATTGGCTCATTCTTATTTTTAGGGCCAACTGGCGTGGGCAAAACTGAGCTCTGCAAAGCCTTGGCAGGCTTTATGTTCGATACTGAAGATGCCATGGTGCGTATCGATATGTCAGAGTTTATGGAAAAACACTCGGTAGCACGCTTAGTGGGTGCACCTCCTGGCTATGTTGGCTACGAGGAAGGTGGCTACTTAACCGAAGCGGTGCGTCGCAAGCCATACTCGGTCATTTTGTTGGACGAGGTTGAAAAGGCACATCCGGATGTATTCAATATTCTGCTTCAAGTACTAGATGACGGCCGGTTGACTGACGGGCAAGGACGTACTGTAGATTTTAAAAATACCGTTGTGATCATGACGTCCAACTTAGGTTCAGATATCATTCAAGATAAGCACAACGAAAGTCAGTATGGCGATATGAAAGCGTCGGTAATGAGTGTTGTAGGGCGACACTTCAGACCGGAGTTCATCAACCGCGTCGATGATATTGTGGTATTCCATCCATTAGGGAAGGAGCAAATAAAATCTATTGCTAAAATTCAGCTTGCCTCACTTCGCGCTAGGCTCGCAGAAAAAGGATATAAGCTTACTCTGTCTGCTGCTGCTATGGATAAATTGGCGGACGCGGGCTTCGACCCAGTGTTTGGCGCACGTCCGCTTAAGCGAGCGATACAAGTGCAGGTGGAAAATCCACTCGCGCATCAATTACTCGCTGGCGAATTAATACCGGAATCAACCATTCGTATTGATGCAGATGACAGCGGACTTTTCGTTGTCAGCAATTAAAACCAAAAGGCACTGGAGACAGTGCCTTTTTTATTGCCAGTAGATTCCGCGAAAGACCATTAATCGGCAGCTTCATAACAAAAAACGATTTACCAAAAAGCCACTGGTCGAATAGCGACAGATTACGCTTTCTTGTTTAATGAATTTTCCTAATACAGCTAATTAATTTTCTTGATTTAATAATGATAACTATTATCATTAACTTATTGTTGAGAGGGTTAAGAGGTTGCGATGCAGTTATATAATTCAAACGAAGCGGTAGTTTCTGCGCGCTCAATGCCCCGAGATATAGCTAAGCTTTGTGCGCATTTCATATTATGCATAATTGTGAGCGCAGTCGGTGCCATAGGTACCGGTTTTGCCGTATTTGCATTGAGTGTAAATCAAGCAACATTCTCGCCTGCAGATACTATTATATCTGCACTTACCGTGTTTTCTTTGTCTTTGTGTTTAAGTTGGTTTTCGCAAAGTTGGGGTAAGGCACTTCAGGCAATATCATTACTTTCATTTATAGTATTAGCAACAAGTAGCCTTTTATTATTTTTCTATTGAGCGATTTATGCTCAATATTCTTCATCTCTTTACACAATTAACATTCAAAAAGTAAACCTCTGATTATGCGAATTTAGGAAAAAGTTAATATTCTAAACTCGGTTTATCCTCTAAGCACGAACGAATACATTATCCGCCCGTTAATGACATGTTAAATAGTTTCAGCTATTAGGACGAATAATGAAAACAAACAATAATTACACCCTACGCTTATCTGCTTGTGCATTAGCGCTAATTCTTAACCCTTCTCACGGCATAGAGTTGTTCAACGGGAAGGTCGGTAACGAACACGTTAAGGTTAGTGTTGGAGGTTATGCCAAAGTAGATGTCAGGCATGTTGAAGGGGATATTGCTTATCAGGATTATTGGATTGGTAATTTTCCTGGCGGGGAAGCAATAGAGACGTCACACACAGGTTTCAATGTAGGAGAGTCACGCTTAAATATGGGCGTTTCTATAGGGGAGGTGAGTACTTTTATAGAGGTCGATATGTATGGCGGAGGGGGCAACGAAGCGGTAAGCAACTCTACCAACTTGCGATTACGCCACTTCTTCATCACCTATAAGAACTGGAGTGCGGGGCAAAACTGGAGCACCTTTATGCCGCTTCACGTTATTCCTGAGTCGTTAGATTTTGGTGGTCCTCATGTAGGAGAAGTGTTTGCAAGGCAAGTTCAGGTTAGATACACCTCAGGAAACTGGCAATTTGCCATCGAAAGCCCAGAGACCATTGGGGATGGTGATACCGACGCACCTGCCAATGCCGTAGGGCTTACAGGTGTAGCCGCTGACCCTGATGAGTCTACACCCGACTTTGTTGTACGATACAATTTAGATAGTCAATATGGGCAATATGCTTTCGGCTCTGTAATACGACTTGTCGATCAAGGAGGGGTTGAAGAAGTTACAGCAGCAGTAAATATCGCAGGCAAAATACCTCTTTTTACAAAAGACGATCTACGTTTTCAATTAACCGCGGGTAAGCCAGGTCGGTATGCTGCGGCCGGCATGACTGCTGATGTTGTTGAGGATCCTGCAACTCAAACATTGGAAACGGAAAGTACGCTGGCTTATACCGTAGCGTATCGCCATTTTTGGACCGAAACCCTCCGCAGCACTGTATTTTATGGAGCAGCTAAAACAGATATTTTGGGGCGCAAACGTTCGCACTGGGCGGTGAATGTTATTGATACGGTAGCGCCGCGCCTTGATGTTGGCCTAGAGTTTGGTGCTTATTCTATCAATGATGACAACATAGACAGCATTGACTCGAATTACATCCAAGCGTCAGCTAAGTTCGCGTTTTAAGATCGCTTCAATTATGTTTAGCGCCATGTTTTTGATGTAAACTGAGATTACTTCAATGTTTATCAATAAAAATAGGCGCTTCTATTGCTAAATGCCTCTTGAAAGTAGTTGACCAGTAGCTTTAGCTTTTTGTCAGGCTGACGCGAACGAGGATAAACGGCATAAATACCCATAGTCTTAGTTACGTACTCGGCAAGTAGAGGCGAAAGCGCCCCATCTTCGATATCTTCATGCACTAATGCCTTGGGAAGAAATGCTACACCCACACCTGCAATAGCGGCTTGCCTTAACGCATCCAAGTTATTTGACTGTATTCGCCCGCCAATTTGAACGTTATGAAGCTCTCCTTCAATATGAAACGGCCAGAAGTCTGGGCCAGTGCTATCGTACTTGTAAATTAAACAATTATGTTCAGTTAAGTCGTCAGGATGATTTGGGCGGCTTTTGTTTTTAAGATATGTGGGGCTTGCGCATACTATCCATTTGGAATCTATAAGGCGTTTAGCAATAAGCGAGGAGTCCTCAAGATGTGCTGTACGAATGGCGAGATCGTAACCTTCTTCAATGATATTGGTGACGCGATTGGTAATTGCAAGCTCTACATCCACCTCTTCGTGTAAATTGCAAAACTCGGCAATTGCGCGATTTAAGACCAGTTTTGCCGATACATTGGGCATAGTAATTCGGATTTTTCCACGCACTTCATCACTGTAACCACTGACGGCATCTTCTGCGTCTTGAATGGCTAAATTGGCGATTCTCGCCTTATTGTACAGTGTTCTTCCTGCATCAGTTAAATTGAGCTTTCGTGTAGAGCGGTAAAGCAATTGAACGTTCAAATCTGACTCTAATCGTGCGATACGCTTACTTACTACAGAATTAGTTAGGTTGAGTTTTTGAGCGACCTTTGAAAAAGAGCCTTCATCAACTACGTTCACAAAAAGGATAATATCGTCTGCTTTTGCCACTATTAGTCCAAAAATGGAAATAAACTTTGTCTTTAATGCATATATATCAACACGTGAGAAATTAGTACAGTCGCATACCTAAATTTTAACCCTGCATTAACATCGATTTTCTAACGTTAGAAACTCGAATAATTAACTAATTATAATAAGAGGAAAACTCATGAATGAGATAACCCTTGGATTATTAGCATTGCTACCTATAACGCTTTCAGCAGTGCTGCTATTGGGTTTACAGTGGTCTGCGAAAAGAGCAATGCCAGTTGTATTAGCAAGTACAGCACTTATGGCACTTTTAGCATGGGATATGTCGGCAGTACGGGTGGGCGCTTCAATTCTACAAGGCTTAGTGATTACAGTATCTGTTTTGTGGATTGTATTTGGTGCAATTTTTCTGCTCAACACATTGAAATATACTGGAGCAATTGATGTTATCCGCCAGGGTTTCACCAACATTTCACCTGATAGAAGAGTCCAGGCAATAATCATTGCTTGGTGCTTCGGTACTTTTATTGAAGGTGCTTCTGGTTTTGGGACGCCGGCCGCTATAGCGGCTCCTTTGCTTGTTGCCATCGGTTTTCCTGCATTGGCTGCCGTACTTATTGGTATGATGATCCAAAGCACACCCGTCTCTTTTGGCGCAGTGGGAACGCCTATAGTCATTGGTGTAAACAAAGGCTTAGACGGCCAAGCGATCAGTCAGACTTTGCAGGCTCAAGGCTGGCAATGGGAGCAGTTTATTCAACTAATCACCTCTGAAGTGGCAATTATCCACGGAATTATTGGCTCATTTATGCCAGTCTTAATGGCTGTAATACTCACTCGCTTTTTTGGCTCCAACAAGTCTTGGCGCGAAGGGTTACAAATTCTACCTTTCGCCTTATTCGCAGGCGTCAGCTTTACCATTCCTTACGTATTTACCGGCATTGTATTAGGCCCTGAATTTCCATCGTTGATTGGAGGATTGGTGAGCTTGGCAGTGGTTGTTACTGCAGCTAAAAATGGTTTCTTGATGCCTAAAACAACATGGGATTTCCCGCCGAAAGCGTCATGGGACAAAGGTTGGCTGGGTAATTTGGAAATAAAAGCAGACGACATAACGTCACAAAAGGCCATGCATTGGGTTACGGCTTGGGTCCCTTATTTAGTTGTTGCACTTTTGCTCGTTATATCCAGAGTGTTTCCAACAATAAAAGAATTTACTACGTCGCTGACACTCTCATTTGACAACATACTGGGTGAAACCGGTGTAAGTGCATCAATCAGTCCGCTATATCTTCCTGGTGGGTTGTTGTTAATAGGTGCATTGGTTGCAGTAATCATTCAAAGTAAAAAGGTATCCAAGGGAGAAGTGTTGTTTAAGGCTTTCAATGATTCCAGCAAAACGTTGCTAAGTGCTGGTTTTGTATTGATGTTCACAATTCCTATGGTTAGGCTTTTTATAAATTCAGGTGTGAATGGCGCCGACATCGTCAGTATGCCGATAGCTGGCGCGCAATTGTTCGCCAATATGTTTGGCGAAGCTTTCCCATTAATTAGCCCTACTATTGGAGCATTAGGGGCATTTATCGCAGGCTCGAATACAGTATCAAATATGATGTTCAGCCAGTTTCAGTTCGAAGCAGCACTTAGCCTCCAATTGTCACCTGCACTAATTATCGCAGCGCAAGCCGTTGGGGCGGCTGCCGGAAATATGATTGCAATACACAATGTTGTAGCTGCGTCGGCAACGGTAGGATTAATGGGGCAAGAGGGAGCTACTTTAAGAAAGACTGTTATCCCAACTATATATTACGTTGCATTTGCAGGTATTTTAGTATGGTTGGGGGTTTATGTGTTTGACGTCGGCGGTCCATTAGTCGGCACAAACTAATTTTTTAATACGCATTGCACTGTTCTAAGGAGTTATACATGCAAACAACCCCAATTATTGACGCTTTTAAACGCGTACTCGGGGAAAGCAATCTTGCCGTAGGAACGCGCCAAACTGAGCACTATCGCAAGGGGTGGCGGTCAGGCGAGGGCGAAGCATTGGCTGTACTTTTTCCACATACGCTAATGCAATATTGGGAAGTGCTAAAGGTTTGCGTTGAATATAACTGCATCATTATTATGCAGGCCGCGAAAACCGGCTTGACCGAAGGCTCAACGCCAAGTGGAAGCGACTACGATAGACCAGTGGTGGTTATAAATACGTTAGCAATGGACGATATTGTTCTGGTTAACGACGGAACGCAAGTATTGAGCTTTCCGGGAGCAACACTGTTCAAACTTGAAAAGGCACTAAAGCCACTCGGGCGTGCGCCTCACTCTGTAATTGGTTCGTCATGCCTAGGTGCGTCTATTGTCGGTGGTGTTGCAAACAACTCAGGTGGGGCACTTGTCAAAAGGGGACCTGCCTATACTGAGTTATCGCTGTTCGCTCAGGTGGATAAAAGCGGAGAGCTAAAGCTTGTTAATCACCTAGGGATACATTTAGGCGACACGCCAGAAGAAATTATCGGAAACCTTTCTTCTGGCAACTTTCCAAAATCTCTACCTGAAACCAGTATGAAAGCGTCGGCAAGTGATTATGAACACATCGTTAGAGACGTAAATGCTGATACGCCGAGCCGCTTTAATGCCGATCCAACACGGCTTTACGAAGCCAGTGGATGTGCAGGTAAAATTGCTGTGTTCGCGGTGCGTTTAGATACATTCGAAGTGCCTAATGAAGAACAAACGTTTTATATCGGTACGAATGATGCCTCTGTACTTACTCGTATTCGCAGAGACATACTGAGTCAATGTAAAAACGTTCCTGAGGTGGGTGAATATCTTCATAGAGAAATGTTCGATATTGCAGATGTTTACGGAAAAGATACCATCATAAGTATTCAGCGTTTGGGAACTGACTCGCTACCTAAAATGTTTGCACTCAAAGGGCGGGTGGATGCCGTGCTCAACAAGTTACCTCTGCTTCCTCCTTACCTAAGCGATAGATTGATGCAGTTCGGTAGTAAGTTCTTTTCTGACCAAATACCCTCGAGTATAAGAACTTACCGCGACAAGTACGAGCATCATCTAATCCTTAAAATGAGCGATGGTGGCATCGAAGAGGTTAAAACGCTTTTGGCCAAGCTGTTTAACGAAGAGAAGCTAGATGGCGACTTCATTACTTGTAATGAAGAAGAAGCGTCTAAGGCGTTTTTATTACGTTTTGCTGCAGCTGGCGCCGCGGTTCGCTATCAAACGTTACACCATAAGCAAGTAGGAGACATCTTAGCATTGGACATCGCATTGCGCCGCAACGATGATTTATGGGTAGAGAACCTGCCTGAGCACATCGCCAAACACGTTGAAAAGTCACTTTATTATGGACATTTCTTCTGCCATGTCTTCCATCAAGATTACATACTTAAAAAAGGCAGCGACGCCAAAAAAGTAAAAGCAGATATGTTGGCACTATTAGACAGTCGTGGCGCTAAGTATCCGGCTGAACACAATGTAGGCCATTTGTATGAAGCCGAAAGTAACTTGCAGAAATTTTACAAAGACTTAGATCCAACTAATACGTTTAACCCTGGTATTGGCAAAATGGAAAAGCACAAACGCAATTGTTCGTGCTGCCTATAGCTGCATGCGAAGAGAGCCTTATAGGCTCTCTAATAGCGTTCTTGCTTGAGGACGCTTAAAGAAAGGGCGTTCCACTTTTACTGCATATTCTAACTCTTTTTTCGCCTCTTCAATTCTATTGAGCTTGGCTAGCGTGTAGCCCAGATGATAGCGAATATTTGGGTCGTTGGCGTCTCTGGCGAACGCATCCCTCAGCATTTTAAGGCTGCCTTCATAGTCTCCTTGTAGCGCTTTGATGTGACCGTAGGTATCCAATATTTTTGCTGAGTTTGGTTGAAGCTCGTAGGCCTGACGTGCATAGTTTTTTGCAGTGACTAGCGATTCCTCGATATGCATGATCGCTAGGCGATTGTAAGCCTCAGCAGGGTTGAGTAAGTTTGGTTGCTCAACAAGTTCCTTGTAAAGCGCTATCGACTCATCGAACTCTTGAATGAAGAATAAGTATTGCGCCAACAGGTTTTTTGCCAGCAGATTGTTTTCATTCTCGCTCACCAGTTTTCTTGCCGTATTCAAGAATACATCGACAAACTGATCGTTCAGTGCGTAGTTGTAAATGGCAACAAAAGCCTGTGCAAAAGTAGCGTCTACGTCTAACGCTTTTTCAAACTCTTTGATAGCTTGTTCACTGTTTCCCTTATTTGCTGCCAGTCGGCCTTTCAAGAAATAATAAACCGGATTTTGTTGTTGGTTTGCGGGAATGGTTGTTAGCAATGATTGTGCTTTGTCGTTGTTTTGCATGTCGAGCAGTAGGCTCACATAACGCAACGTGACAAACGTACTTGTATTCGCTATTTCATACGCTCGGGCCATGGCGTCTAAGGCGTTTTCATCATTATCAACACTTCGAGCTTGATCAGCATATGCGATAAGCTTGCCGGCATCGTCATTGATAAAATTCCTCACAATACTTAGCGTTTTTTCTGCATCGGCACGTTGACCTGCTTCTAACTGAAGCGCTGCTTTTCGAAGGAGATAATCGGCGTTGTCGAAATCGTCTTTGATTAAGAGGTCTAAGTGATAGAGCGCATTTTTTGTGTCGCCTTGTTGTTGATACAAAGATGAAACGCGCTCTCTCGCTCCAGTATTTGAAGGCGTTAGCGTCAATATATCGAGATAAATTTGCTTAGCTTCTTCTAGATTTCCTGCTTTGCTTAAATTGAACGCTTTCAGCATCAGCGTTTCATTATGTTGGGGAGACAGAGAAAGTAACTCTTCTACTAGCAGGTTAGATTTATCGACATTTCCTAAACGGCTTTCCGTGGCTGCTAAATTGAATTTCGCAGGGAAAAGCGTCGGGTTTTGCGCTAGCGCTTTTTCTATGTTGACCTTGGCTTCTTCTAATCGGCCCTGTCTAATCAATATACCGGCTTTAAGATTGAAAACTTCTGCTTCGTTTGGAAACAAAGCGCTTAGTAAGTCAGCGCCTTTTAATGCATTCTTAAACTGCTGAGCTTGTAAATTCATCAATGAATAAGTGAAAAGAAAGCCGGCATTATCCTTGTAGGTAGATAAGTTATTTTCAAGAATCGATAGCGCTTCATCTTGTTTACCTCTGGCAGCCATTAGTTTAATCTTAAATAGCTGGAGCTTGTTTTCATTCGGGTATTTATATTCAAGATTTTGTAAAAGTCTCTCGGCTTTAAAGGCTTTGTTTTGGCGAATAAATAAGTCACCTAAAAGCAGTGCTGAGTCTGGGTCTTCCATTAACGCATCCTGATGACGTTCAAGCAGGGCAAGGGCCTGTTTATCTTGTTGAGTCGCCATGTAAACTTGGCTCAACATCAATACCGCCTGTAAGTCATCAGGCTCTTGTTGCAGATAAGCGTTAAAGTCTTTCGCGGCTGTTTCCATGTTGTTATTAAAGAAGTTTGTTAAACCACTTATGTAAAGCAACATGGGCTGTGAGGTAATAAGCTCAGGATCCAGTTGAGCCATGAAGTCGTTAAGTTCTTTTAGTTTTTCGTTATCGATAGCTTGCTGGTTGTCTCTGCTTTGTAACCAGCTATTAAGTAAAATTGCCAGCGGATCATTGGGTGTATCTTGGATTATCTCATCTACGAACAGTTTTGCCGTGTCGTAGTCTTTCGCTTCTAAATACAAATCAACAAGATTCCGTAATGCAATGGGATCGTCTCGATTAAAAGTCAGTGCTTTTTGTAAGTGTGCGGTTGCAGCGTCTGTATCACCCTGTCGGTATGCGAGTTGCCCCTTCAATCGCCATGTTATTGCATTTTCTGGTTCTAACGACATGGCTTTATTGATAAGCGAGGTCGCTTTGGATAAATCTTCATTTTGAAGAGCTATGGAGGCTAAGCCATTTATTGCAGGTACAAAATTAGGCGTGCGTGAAACAATTGTATTGTAATCACGTAGGGCACACGACTCGTCTTGCAGTCTAATACACGCAGTTGCACGTATCATCAGCCACTCGCGCTCCGCATCACCTGACAGTTTGTTTAGATCAGAGAAGTCTACAATTTCTTGGTACCTGTTCAAAAACAACCAAGTGTTGCCGAGAGGCTCTGCCAGAAGGTTGATATCTGCACCCATTTCCAACGCTTCTACAAACTCCATTTCTGCTGCAGTTAAGTAGCCATTAATAAGCAGTATTTCGCCCATTAGGATTTTTGCAGCAAGGTTTTCAGGATCTTTTTGTAAGCTGTTTTTAAGGTGGATATAGGCTTCGTCGTATTCGTTTTGATTAAACGCGGTCAGTGCTTTTTCGTAGTCTTCTGACGTAGAAGCAAAACTGTTAAAAGCGATTAATGATGAGGCAACTGCAGAGACAATAGCGCGTTGTACAACACGCTTTTTATTATTAAAAAAATCCATATATACCTTCGAAACTTAGCCTAGCCGCTGGCTTAAAAATAGCATAAAAAAAGGTGGCCTAAGCCACCTTCTAAAGATACGTGTTTTCTATGCGTTTTTAAACAATTAAACGCGGCGCTTACGTCTATAAAGAACAAGACCTAAACCCAACCCCATCAGTGCTAGGGCGCCAGGCTCACTAACTTCTGCGGTTGGTTGAGTCATTGACACACCAATGGAAGACAGTTTTAATTGTACGCTGTTAAAGTTACTCTTAGCGTTATCGTCGAAAATGGTATTGTATGCACCTATTAACCAGTATTTTGCACTACCAGTTAGCTTCGTAAATGTTGATTCGTACAAACCGTTTGAGCCTTTTGAACCTACGCCATAGTGACCTAGTGTATTCTCAACAATAGCGCTTGTAACAGTGTTCCAAGTTGAGTTGGCTCCGCTCTCAAATGCCGCAATACTATTAAGACCCGCAACAGTAACTTCTTTACTATCATTGTCGCCGACTACCCAAGTGAAGGCTGCATTTTCAAGAGTCACTGACTCGCTAAATGACAGTAAGAACATATCAAAATCTCTGCCACCGCCGTCACCGCTATTATCAACTGCGTGACTATCACCTCCCCAAGAATAATCACTATTTTTAATTCCGTAGCCAACGTGTCTATTTGCTAAAGTACAACCATTATTACCAAGCGTACAGTTCCACCAACCTTGAATATTGCCCTGGGCAAGTTTGTCGTCGGCGTGTCCTGCAGAGTTTGACCAAGCAGTGATTCCTACATCAACTGTAACGCCGTTGATCTCGATTGAGGTATTGCTGTTTTGCGCATTGGTCGTTTGTGAGTAATTAGCGCTGCCATTAGAATTGGCGAGTGTGTATTGTGCATCATACTTTGCACTGTTGAGGCTTGAATCTGTAGCGAAAACTGATGAACTAACAGCAAGTAATAGTATTGTCAGCGATGTAGAAAACTTCATATTTTGAACTACCCAAAAAGCAAAATTAGATGATTATTTCTAACGTTAAGCTTATTTCGTGCCAGTTTGTTTAAGTTTCTGATTTTTAAGTTAATGTTATAATTTGAAAAGGGGCGATATGAGAGAGGGTAAAAAAAACTGACAGATTTTCCAACCTGTCAGTGATCTAAAGTCTAATTTCTTCAAATGGATTTTTTGCGACGCCACATCACGAGAAGTGAACAAGCCATGAGTAAGCCAATGGTTCTAGGTTCAGAAACTTCTGTTGGCGTTGGCGTACCGGCAGACTCTGTTACTGAGAAGCCAACATTAGCAAGCTTAAAGGCATCATTACCTACATGGCCGCCAATATTTCCGAATACGGTGTTATAAGCGCCAACCAGCCAATATTGAGCGGACTCAGTGAAAGTAAAGTCAGCGCGGTGATCTAAATATTCACAGTTTTCAATATCAAATGAGGCTGAAGTTAAGGCGTTAGCGACAATATCGCTCCACGTGTTAACACCTGAGGTTAGTTTCGAAGTATTACTTAGTGCTGCAACAGATACTTGGCTGTCGCTGCCACTGTAAAGCCATGAAAAACTTGCGCCCGTTAATGTCACCGCAGAGTCGAAAGATAACAACACGAAGTCATAGTCACGTTCTACGTTAGTCATACCACTATAATAAGCGTTCGCGCTACCTTGAGAGTAATAGTTGATATTGTCAATAGCGTGGTCAGCGTCGCCACGATAGTATGCTTCATCATTGTTTGTTATGCCGTAAGCCCATTTATCTGAGATCTTTTCTAACTTGGCGCCAACGACTGTTTCGCCGGTAACCCCTTGTGTGTCAGAAAAGGCGGACATATTAATATTTAATCCGTCTATTTGAACAAAGGAATTATTCGTCTGATTGGTTTGTGTCACTTTGTCATCGACTAGATCGTAAGTGTATTCTCCCAACGGAGAGTTACATACATTGCTTTGTTCGTTGCTTTGGCTCGATGACCCACAGTGAGAATAACTTTGCTTTTTATAGTAGGTAGCGAATGCTGAATTAGCACTCAGGGTAGATAGCAAAGCTGTGGAAAGTAATAGTACAGTTTGCAAAGAAAACGTTTTTTGTAGCGTTCGCATAATTGCTTTCCTATATATGAAGCGCAAAGCACTTCAAGTACACGCCGAGTGATGTGTGCGCACATTATGCGAACACAAACTTGGTAGTACCTAATTTCAACATGGACTTGTATGATATATGAACGGTGAGCTATTTAAGGTATGTAACCGTATACCTAGTTATTAGTTGTTTGTTTAATCGTGAGCATACGCGGCCTGAATAAATAGAAGCCAAGCGCCGGCATTGTGGTAGGAGTACGTGTAATCAATGCAAAGTTAATAACGTTTTGCAACGGCGTTATGTAAAGGAACGAGGCAGTCTTTTTACTTTGCTATGCGTTCCTGCATATCTATGAAATAATTAGTGCAATTGTATATGTAGAAGTATGAGGACATATGTCTGATCAAAAACGTAAAGGGATATACTTACTTCCCAACTTATTAACAACAGCAGGGTTGTTTTCGGGTTTCTTTGCTGTGGTTTCGTCAATGAACGGCAGGTTCGAAGCCGCGGCAGTGGCTATCTTTGTTGCTATGATTTTTGATGGCTTAGATGGGCGTGTGGCAAGAATGACGAACACGCAAAGCGACTTTGGTGCTGAGTATGACTCAATGGCAGATATGGTTTCATTTGGAATGGCACCTGCACTTGTTGCTTATAATTGGGGGTTAACTGAGCTGGGCAAGTTAGGCTGGTTAGCGGCCTTTATATATGTAGCGGGGGCAGCTCTTCGTTTAGCTCGCTTCAATACGCAAGTTGGTATTGCCGATAAGCGTTTCTTCCAAGGTCTCGCAAGTCCGGCTGCTGCGGCTGTTGTCTCTGGTCTTGTATGGGTTGGAGTTGAGTATGATGCTGTTGGTACCGACTATGGTTTAATAGTTGCTGCAGTGACCGGTTTAGCTGGTTTACTAATGGTTAGCAACTTTAAATATAATTCCTTTAAAGAAGTAAACTGGCATGGAAAGGTGCCTTTTGTAGGCCTTCTTTTAGTTCTTCTGATATTCGTTGTTGTGGCAACAGAACCCGCTTTAGTATTGTTCCTTGTTTTTGCACTATATGCGTTAGCTGGACCTATCAATACGTTTCGTACCGTTGAGAAAGTAACGTTAGACGATGTAGTGGGCGACCATGAAGAAGATGCAGACTTCAATGCCGATAAAAAGAAAAGCAATGAAAGTGTAGACAATAAGCAGGAATGATTACGTAGCAATAATCAGATGTCTTCGCTAAATAATAAAGAGGATATGCCTTTTTGAACTGATAGAATAAGGATATACAAGCGTAAACGCATGCTTAATGTACTAATAGATTAAAAAGCGACCGAACGGTCGCTTTTTTTATATTTATTTAAAAAAGGGTGTTGACGATGCTACAGGAATGCGTAGAATGCGCCCTCCTCAACAGGGAACAGCAAAACGCTAACAACTGATGAGGATGTTAAAAACCAAGTTTAAAAATAAATAAACAAAAGTTGTTGACAAAAAAAAGATGCGCTGTAAGATACGCATCCGCTTCGGGAGAGGCAGCTAGCAAAAGCTAGTAACGTTCTTTAAAAATTTAGACAAGACAATCTGTGTGGGCACTCGTTAAGAGTGTCACAACGACGATTCATATTTCGATATATTTAATTGAAGAGTTTGATCATGGCTCAGATTGAACGCTGGCGGCAGGCCTAACACATGCAA
>NZ_JAFLMX010000162.1:0-1975 GCF_017849675.1 Alteromonas sp. AO-Serp | reverse complement strand
CACTTTTTGTGCGAAGTCAGTAAAGTTAAGGTCGATGTCGGTAACACCGTCGCCTAACTTAGACGCAAAGTAGTAACGCAGATATTCTGGGTTCAGATGGTCAAGGTAAGTACGGCCTTTAATAAAAGTACCGCGCGACTTTGACATTTTCGCGCCGTTCACCGTTACGAAACCGTGAATATTTACGCCAGTAGGCTTTCGGTATCCCGCTCCTTCTAGCATCGCAGGCCTGAACAGGCTGTGGAAGTAGGTAATATCTTTACCAATAAAGTGATAAAGCTCAGCCTCTGAGTCTGCTTTCCAGAAGTCATCGAACTCCAAGTTATTTTGATCGCAGAAGTTTTTGAAACTAGCCATGTAGCCAACAGGTGCATCTACCCACACGTAGAAGAACTTGTTCGGCGCACCTGGAATTTCAAAGCCGAAGTAAGGCGCATCACGGCTAATGTCCCACTGTTGAAGACCTTCAGTGAACCACTCCTGTAGTTTGTTCGCCATTTCTTCCTGCAGGGCACCTGAGCGGATCCACTCTTTTAACATGCCTTCAAATTTTGGCAGGTCAAAGAAGAAGTGCTCAGACTCACGCAGTACTGGTGTAGCACCCGATACAACGCTGCGCGGGTTCTTTACTTCTGTTGGGCTATACGTTGCGCCACATACGTCACAGCTGTCGCCGTTTTGATCTTCTGCGCCACAGCTAGGGCAGGTACCCTTAACGAAACGATCCGGCAAGAACATTTCTTTTTCAGGGTCGAACAGTTGATTAATAGTGCGTTTACTGATGTAGCCCGCATTATCTAAACGGGTGTAAATTTCTTCACACAGCGCCTTGTTTTCTGGCGAATGGGTTACATAGTAGTTGTCGTAATCAACGTGAAAATCAACAAGGTCTTGGTGATGTTCAGCACGCGTTCTTGCCACCATTTCTTCTGGTGTAATGCCAAGCTCTTGGGCTTTAAGCATAACCGGCGTACCGTGTGCATCGTCGGCGCAAACACTGTAACATTCGTTTCCGCGAAGGCGCTGAAAACGAGTCCAGATGTCGGTTTGAATGTGTTCTAGCAAATGACCTAAGTGAATAGAGCCATTTGCGTATGGCAACGCACTGGTTACCAGAATTCGGCGTTTTTCTGACATAATGACGTTATTGATTCTTTGCGTTTCAAAATGGCTGCAAATACTAGCGGAAAACCGCGTTTTTTGCATTACGTAATTCACACAATTCTACTACTAGTAAGGCATTTTATGTTCTTTTCTCGCAAAGCAGAGCCGGCAACTCAAAAAGTTGCTGTAATTTTGGCCAAGTATTTTTCGTTAGATGTTGAAGATACCTTGCCATGGTGTGCTTTTAGCCAGCCAGAAAATGAAGATGCCGGTGTAACAGTTACCTTGCCGTTCTGTATTGCTACACAGCTAGACCCGCTTAAACAAGAAGTGCTTAACCAACTTAAAGGGAAGCTTGACGATGACCAGCTTACGTTTAAACATAACGTAGCAAGTGGAGAAACAGAAGTAGCGCCGGTCACCAACATTAAAAACATCATAGCAGTGGCTTCAGGCAAGGGGGGCGTAGGTAAATCGACAACCAGCATTAATTTAGCGTTTGCACTTATGCAGGAAGGCGCGAAAGTTGGGATTTTAGATGCCGATATTTATGGGCCGTCTATTCCCATTATGTTGGGCAACCCCGATGCTCACCCTGAAAGTGAAGATAATAAGCACATGCAGCCGCTAATAGCACATGGGCTGGTGGCGAATTCCATTGGTTACTTAGTGCCTCAAGAAGACGCGGCCGTATGGCGCGGACCCATGGCAAGCAGAGCGTTAAAGCAATTATTAGATGAAACCCTATGGCCTGTGCTGGACTACTTGATTGTAGACATGCCACCAGGAACAGGCGATATCCAACTGACGATGGCGCAACAAGTACCGTTGACTGCTTCAGTGGTAGTTACAACGCCGCAGGACTTAGCAC
>NZ_JAFLMX010000229.1:0-12168 GCF_017849675.1 Alteromonas sp. AO-Serp | reverse complement strand
GCTTCGGCATGTCCATCGACAGAGGCGATGGAAAAGGGAGGGCTAGAAGGTGGTCAAGTTGCGACTTCTTTCATTGTCGCTTCAATAATCGATGAATGGGTGAAGTCTAACACGGAATGGTTAGTGATTGAGGATGCATGTAATTTTTCTCATCAACCCATGATTCGTGTTCCTTATGTAAGAATTGGAAATAAAACCGTTGGCCCAGTTTGGTTCACAAGAAGAGCAGACAGTAGTTTCCACCAATTTATGTCTTCGATGATGGATAGGCGCATTGATGGCGCACTAGGAGGTTCAGCGCTTCAGTACTTAAGACTCATAGTTGATTACCCCAACGAGCAAGCGTTGATAGCTAACGAAATTTGATAACAACGAGATAATTAAACCAAGATGTCTAATTTAATAACCCCTATGTTTATGCACATTCTTCTTTGTGCATTGCTCTACGTATTTCTCACGCTAGCTCGCGCGCCTTCGGTATGGGGAGTAGGGAAAAACAAAGATGGTTCAAACCCGTTTGCTGATATACAGCCTAAAGTAAGTGCGAATCTGAGCAATCAGTTTGAGTGGCCGTTATTTTTTCACGTTGTTTGCGCCTTGCTAATTTCCTTAGGTGAGCCAATTAGCAATTCACAAGTCTTCCTTGCGTGGGTATTTTTTATTGGCAGGGTGCTGCATAGTCTTGTACAAATATTTACTGACAATATTAGATTGCGTGGTTTGGTGTTTACTATCAACTTCGTTGCCGTTCTTGCAATGTGGTTGTTGCTTTTTATAGAACAGGTTTTAGGTTAAAGAGCGTAAGGGTTATGGAAGAAGTTTTTGAACCGCTGGGCCGCTTTATGCTTCGAGTAATAAAGTGGATTATCATAGACGCTATTATGGAATTCGTTTTGAAGGGCACGGGCCATGTGGTGCTCAAGTTGCTGACCTTCGGCAAGTATCCAAGAGCAGGTCGTGATGAAGGAAGGACCGTTGCTGTTGGTTTTATAAGCTTTGTGGTGGTTTTTGTCTGTCTTGCAATGATTGCTTAGAGTTGAAAAAGGATATCTGCGATGAAATTAGAAAAGTGGGCGAGAATAAGAGAAAAAGGAAAACAGCGCTTCGTTCTAGTTTACGGCGTTTTAGGCTGGGGAGTCTCTACCGGTTTATTATGGTCATTACTTATGGCGTTTATTGAGCCTTCCGAAAATATCTGGGGGCGACTCGCCATTGCGATGATCATCTTTCCCATTGCGGGTATCGCTTTTGGCCACTTAACGTGGAACAAATCTGAAAAAGCTTTTGCAAAAGAAACGACGAGAACTGTATAGAATTGCTAGAACATGTCTTGTAATAACCAATGAAGGGAAGCCGCTGTTGTTAAGTATCAAAAAATTATTTGTTGTTTCATTAACTTTGCTTGTAGTTAGTTGTGCCAATATACCTATTGCAACAATGCTTGAGTTTCGCTCATTTGATGAGGAGAAATTTGTTGAACTCGACCCCAATCATTTACTTACGAAGATTCACTTAGACAAGCCTGCCGAAATAAAACCAGAAAGCACCTGGCTTACCTTGGGTGTTAGCTCCTCAGAGCAAGAAAGAAGTTTTAAGTATAATCTTGAGGTTATTTCAGAAAAAACACTGCCGGCCGAGTCAGGATGGCTGAGTAAAACGCCAGTGCGAACTGAGTACATTTTAGGGTTAAGTGCCGACGCAATAAAAGAATTCACTGAACTTCAAGAGTTCATGGGTTCTGCATCGCCAACGGGCTTTGATCTTCACGTCAATACTGGGTTTAAAGAGGCGGCAAATGAAATGACAAGCATCACTATGTCTATCTTTTTAAAGCTTTACGCTGATGAAGACTATTTTACGCTAATCGATAGAGCGGAATTAGATATCGAGAAAGGAAGCGAGTAACTTCTATTAGGCTGGCTTTTTACCCATAACAAAGTAAAGTAATAATCTTCAGCTCTTCAAGCTTATTTAGAGAAGTACATGGAAGTATCTAAATCCAGTATTCAAAAAGCAGTAGCTAACAATATCATCTCCGAGCAACAGGGCATTGCTCTGTACAATTTCTTTCAAGAAGAAAATCAGCATACTCCCTCTTTTACCTTCACCCATATTCTGTATTACTTAGGTGGCCTTATTGCAATTGGCGCCATGACTCTATTTATGAATTTAGGCTGGGAGCAATTTGGTGGTGCCGGCATCGTATTTATCTCTATGCTTTATGCTGGCGTGGGCTTAAAGCTTGCCAATTCCTTTGCGCGTAAGCATTTAATAATACCAGCAGGGATCTGTGCCACGTTCGTAGTTTGTTTAACGCCAATTGCTATCTACGGTGCGCAGCAATGGCTAGGGCTATGGCCCGACGACAATACGGTTTTTCGCCAGTTTCACCACCGCATTAAATGGCTATGGTTATATATGGAACTTGGAACGCTAGTAACTGGACTTATCGTAGCATGGCGATATAAATACCCGTTCTTAATAATGCCGATTGCGGTAACGCTCTGGTATATCAGTATGGACGCTGTGATGCTCATTATTGACCATGAGGACTTATGGAACAGCTACACGTGGCAATTCCGAGCACTTGTGTCGATGTACTTTGGCGCGTTGATGACGCTATTGGCGTTCTGGGTGGACATAAGAGCACGGAACACAGCAGATTACGCGTTTTGGCTTTATCTTTTCGGCGTTTTAGCGTTTTGGGGCGGCCTTACCAGTCAAGATTCAGACAGCGAACTGTCTAAGTTTATCTATTTCTGTATAAACCTTGCCATGATTGGCGCTGGTGCTCTGTTGGTTCGACGTGTATTTGTTATATTTGGTGCTTTGGGATGCTGTTTATATTTAGGTCATCTTGCTTCTACCGTTTTTGAAGATAGTTGGCTTTTCCCTGTAGCGCTATCAGCGATCGGTTTAGGCGTCGTATATTCGGGAATTTGGTGGCAAAAGAATGAGGCTCGCATAACAAAGAGTGCGCAAGCGATACTGCCGAAAGCGCTACAGGAACTATTAGCTAATAAAGCTTAGTTCACCTAGGCAGTAAATAAACCAGTAACTAACTCAATACAGATAACAATTAATAAAAGATAACGCTTACGCAGTAGTAAGGGGAAAGAGGTAAATGGAGATGTCGGAAAATAACGTAGAATTTAAGGAGCCTGGTCGCCTCACTACGTGGATAAAGTATTTATTGTACGTACAGGTGGCTTTAGCGCTTATAGCCATTGGTTCCAACTTAATGGAGTATCAACTTCTAACAGATTTTCAAAATGGCGTTTATTTCAATCAAGAAATGGCCGTTGCAGACGCTGAGTCCAATGACAAAAGGCAGCAGATAATTGCTTTTTCGTATTTGGCGGTGTTTATCATTTCCGGCATCTTAATTCTTAAATGGATTTATCAGTCAAACCAAAATGCGCGTTATTTAGGCGCTAAAGATATGACGTTTACACCTGCTTGGTCGATAGGTTTCTATTTCATTCCTATTGTGTCGTTATGGAAACCTTATCAAGCGATGAAAGAGATTTGGCAAGCCAGCCAAAACCCTAACAATTGGCACTTAGAAAAAGCAGGCCCTATTTTAGGCATATGGTGGTTTTTCTGGATCGCCAACAGTGTGGTTGGACAGGTCGTTTTTCGTATGTCCAGAAGGGCGCAAGAAATCTCCGAAATAATGAATGTTAATCTGATTTCGCAGGTTTCTGAGGTCCTATCCATTCCACTAGCCATAGTTACTTGGTTATTGATTAACAACATCTCTAACATGCAAAAAGCACAGATTGAAAGTGACGTGGAAAAAGCAGAAACTGCAGAAGATTCAGATTTACAACCCGCAAAATAGTAGTATCCATTTCGCTTGTTGCTCTGCCACAAAGGTAGAGCAACTGTCTTTATAAGACTAAAGTCTTACTCTATATGTAAACATTAAGTAAAAATTAAGTTGCGCGACAGTGTCGTTATACTTAAGTATAACAAAAGGTCAGGATAACGCTGGCTTACGTACACATCTTCGTTTCTATACCTTTGATTTAATACAATAATGGGAGCCATACACCCCCAGTAATAAAGCGGCATAGAAACGCGCACAATACATGTAGGGGAAAAATGTATGTCAACTTCAGGAACGGGGGCGCTTGCTTTCTTACGCAAAGAAAACATTGTCGCACCAGATGGCTATAACCGCTGGCGGGTTCCGCCAGCATCTATCGCAATCCACCTTTGTATCGGGTCTGTTTATGCGTGGTCAGTTTTCAACACGCCGCTAACTCGAGACTTGGGCGTTGTTGCGTCTTCTGCTAACGATTGGAGTTTATCTTCGGTTGTTTGGATCTTCTCAGTGGCTATTGTTTGCCTTGGTTTAGCTGCCGCATTTGCGGGTAAATGGCTAGAGAAAGTAGGGCCTCGTTTTGTAGGCGTGGTTGCGGCTTTTTTGTGGGGCGGTGGTTTTATTGTTGGTTCGATAGGTATCTCTACCCATCAACTGTGGCTGCTGTACTTGGGCTACGGCGTACTCGGCGGCTTCGGGCTTGGGCTCGGTTATGTTTCACCAGTCTCAACACTCATACGGTGGTTTCCCGATCGACGAGGTATGGCAACAGGTCTCGCAATTATGGGTTTTGGTGGAGGTGCAATGATAGGCGCTCCTCTTATTAGTGCACTGCTTGAAACTTTTCAAAGAGCGCCAGAATACTTAGGTGCAGAAAACATGGTTGCGCTGGTTACCGAAGAAGGGCGTCGTTTTGCAGAGACGGCAGCTGGAAAAGTAGAAGTGGTTATTGCCTCTGCAAATCAAGCAGCCTCGTTCGGTGGCGAAGCCGGTGTTTATGTCGTTGGTACGGGCGAAACTGGTGCGGCATCGACTTTCCTTACTCTTGGTATCGCTTATTTTATTGTAATGATGTTTGCGTCTTTCCAGTATCGCGTACCGAAAGAGGAGTGGAAACCAGAGGGTTGGCAGCCTAAACCTGAAGCATCATCGAAAGGAATGGTATCGAAAAATCACGTCCATATTGATCAAGCCCTTAAAACACCTCAATTTTGGTTGCTTTGGATAGTACTATGTTTCAATGTTACCGCGGGTATTGGCGTTATTGGCGTAGCGAAGACCATGATCAATGAGATCTTTGGAAACTTAGCTATTGTTACCGCAGGTTTTGCAGGTACCTATGTATTGATGATCTCGGTGTTTAACATGGTAGGGCGCTTCTTTTGGGCTTCTACGTCTGATTATATTGGCAGAAAGAATACCTACCACTGCTTTTTCGTAATAGGTACGCTGCTTTACTTGTCTATCCCTTTTTGGGCTGGAATGGGGAACACCACCGCGTTAATTGGGTTCTACATTGCAACAATGATAATTTTCACAATGTATGGCGGTGGCTTTGCAACTATTCCTGCATACTTGGCAGATTTGTTTGGTACCTTACATGTAGGCGGCATTCACGGCCGATTGCTAACAGCATGGTCTACTGCCGGCGTATTAGGGCCATTCGCTATTACTTATTTGCGCAATATGTCAGTAGAAAATGCAATTGCCGATTTAGCGGCAAAAGTCGACCCTGCCGCGTTTGCAAGTAAGTTTGGTGCGCCAATGGCTGACTTGCAAAAATTGGTAGAAGCTAAAACGGTAACGGTTGCACGTTTGCTGGAAATTGCGCCAGCCGGAACGGTAGACCCAACCTCTACGCTCTACAATACCACTATGTATGCAATGGCTGGGTTATTGGTATTGGCATTTATTGCTAACTTACTTGTAAAACCTGTGCGAGAGAAGCATCACGTAGAGAACACGCACCCCGAACTGGAGCCCGCGCGAGCAAGCTAATTTACCAATCGAGAATACCCGCTTTATAGCGGGTATTTTTTTGCAAAGGTGTTTTAAAATACTCTTTATTGATTAAGTTGAAACGTTCTGGCTTACTAGTGCGCTATTTTCTCATGAGTTGTCAGCTATGCTATTTAAGAAGAATCCTCTTGCTTCCATTGTTGTTTCCCTATGCTGTGCGTTTAGCCTCAATGTTAGTGCAAATGCGCCGTATGAATTAATGGGGGTGACAACAAAAACGGGGGAGAAAACGTCATATCTTGCTAAAGAAAGCAACATAACCTTGCCAGTGACGGTTATTAACGGAAAAAGTGACGGTCCTGTATTGTTGCTTACCGCTGGTATTCATGGCGATGAGTTTCCATCTATGTATGCGTTGCAGCAACTACAGCAAAGCATTGATCCTAAAGAGATGAGCGGTGTGTTGGTTGTGTTGCACTTGGCAAACTTAGATGGGTTTCACGCAAATAGAATCGCGTTGAACCCTAAAGATGAGAAAAACCTAAATCGGGAATTCCCAGGGAGCGTTGATGGCACACCAACAGAACAGATTGCGGAGCTGCTAACCAGAGAGTTTATCGGCAAAACAGATTTCTTGATCGACATGCATTCTGGTAGCGCAAACCAAACGTTGCTAAATCATGTGTATTCTCCTTTTGTGGGCGACGAAGAACTTGATGCGTTAACATTTGAATTTGCCAAAGCCACGGGCATGCAGCATATCGTTATGTATGGCGACCGCCCAAGAGATCCCAACAATTCAATTTCATACCCTAACACAGCGATGACGAGAGGAAAGCCGGGACTAACGACTGAAATTGGGCATTTGGCACAGACAGATGAAGAATCGGTAGCAAAAGCGCTAGATGTGGCTAAAAACGCCATGTATTTTTTGAAAATGCTGCCAGAGACGCCAAAGCAGCACCCCGAGCCAGTTATCTATGAAACAATCAAATATCCAAAGAGCTCAAAAAACGGGTTCTTCAAAGCTTCTGTGGTGATAGGCGATAAAGTAAAGACAGGACAGGATGTAGGTGCGGTCACGGACTATTTTGGAAATCTCGTTGAAACCATTAAATCGCCCGTTGATGGCACGGTTATGATGGTTAATCAAATGCCAGCCATCAAAGACGGACAGTCTGTTATGGCTATTGGTGTTGAAGTTTCTGAATAACTAAGCTGGTGGCGTAGTTACAGTGGTGATCTAATTAACCTACTCAAACAAATAAATGTTAAAGTTATTTCACGAAATTGTGATTAGGGAATGATATGGACTTTCTTTTTAATGTTTTGATTTGGGTGGGCGTTGTTATTTTTGCCATATTTTTTATTGGATTTATGGCCGCTGCTAAGCTGAATAAACGCCAAGAAGAAAACCGCGCCAATCAGACGTCTGCAGAGCCTATTCGTGAAGGCGAAAAGCCGAGTAACCAAAATAAAAGTTAACCTTTCGAACATTGTAAAACGTCAACGTTAAATAAAAACGTTCACATTTATTCACCCCTTTATATCAGTTCCCCCGTTTAGTGAAAAAAGGGGGAACATTATGCAAACAACAATTTTACCAAACGCCAACCCAAAGCACTTAACACACCAAAGTGTACTACCGTTTGAAAAAGCGCCTTTCGCTAAACGTGCTTTAAACGCAGCCACAATTGCTATAGCTGGATGTACCGTTACGGCAGGGCTTTTCGTATTAATGGCAGAGCTCATTAAGCAAGACAAAGTAAACATAAGCGAAGCCCCACCGGTGTTCTTTGAGCCGATCATTTACCAACCTGAAGACGAACGGACCATCACTAAAAAACCAATGGTGCCAATTGAGCAGGTAATTAAAACGCCACCTCAAAAAGTTATCGAGATTGACCCTGAGCCCAATGAAGGCCCAGGCGGCTTTGAGATAAAAACGCACATACCTAATACGGGGTTAGATTTGTCGATTAACTTGAACAGTGCGCAAGGTGATATGCAAGCCACACCCCAATTTAGGGTAGACCCCACTTATCCACCTGAGGCCAGTCGCGACGGTATTGAAGGCTGGGTAAAGTTAGGGTTTACGATAAGTGCTAGTGGCTCAGTGTCTGATATTACAGTACTAGATTCAGAGCCCAAGCGCGTGTTCGATAGAGCTGCGCGCAGAGCGCTTAAAAAATGGAAGTACAAACCCAAGCTGAATGACGGTAAACCTGTTAGTCAATCAGGTATGGTTGTAGTATTAGATTTCAAATTAGAACAATAAGGACTGCCTATGAGTATAGGCGCAAGCTTGCAAAGCCTGTTTCAAGGCAAGCGCGAAAAAGTGCTGGGAGTCAGCGAAAGGCTAATGCTGCGGTACAGCGCAAAAGGTGATGAAGCATCGTTAGCCGCGCTGTTTGACTTACACAGCCATAAGCTATTTTATTTTTTGAAGGTGTTAAGTGATAGCACTGTTGCAGAAGATATGTGTCAGCGCACTTGGATTAAAGTTATCGAAAATCGTCACTTATTTAAAAGCGGCGATAATTTTCAGGCTTGGCTGTTCACTATTGGTAGGCGAACGCTTATTGATGAATTCAGAAAAAACGCCAAGCTTGAATATAACAACGAGGCAGTTGAATCGTTTTCGTTAAGTGAGTTACTTAAAAATGCACAGTCTTCGGTAGAGGATGACGTAGCAAAAGGGATAGAAAAAGACGTGTTTAAGGCATGTATTCAGCAGTTACCCTACAAGCAGAAAGAGGCGCTTTCGCTACAGTTTGAAGGTTTTTCGTTAGCGGAAATCGCCGCTATTTGCGGCGCTGAAAAAGAAACGATTAAAACTCGGATACGTTATGCCAAAGACAGCCTTAAAACCATGCTGGAGAAACTGTAATCATGTCTACATCAGATAAAGAGCTACAAGATGCGTTCAAACGCAGCCAGCAGGTACAAAAGCAAAATGATGGAATGAGTGAAAAGGCTAATGCTCGAATTCGTGAAAGGGTTCTCGCGTACAACAAGGCAATAGAAAGTGATAGTGGAATAAAACGCGTATTTTCTGCTACGGCTGCTAATATTCGAGCGTACTTCGCTTCTTCAACCTTACGTTTTACGGCTGTGGCATTTGCTATTGTCGCAATGTTGGGCGTATACAATATAGGTACACTCCAACGTAATCATTCGTCGCCATTACAGACGGCAGCACACCGTGTAGATATTGTTCAATATCACGGATTCGAAGGGGAAGATAAGCTGCTAGCTGGTAAAGCCGGAACTGATTATAAAGCGCGATTTAATGCCTATACTCAACAATATATTGAAAGCAATTTAGTCGCTAGAGCGGTTACGTTAGAGCCAGCCACGCTTACGGCGCAAAATGGGTATTGGCTCTTGGTGAGCTGCAAAAATCAGCAAGTTGTGGTTTCTGAAAACCTTATCGCATCATTAAATATTAACGGTCGCATAGAAGGGGATATCAATATTGGCACGCATGTAGCGCTGGCCTTTGATGCGCAAGGAAGAATACTTTCAATTAAACAGTCGAGTAAGCCGTTGATGTGCTGATTTATAGGGTGTTTAGCTGGATGCGTTCGTAAACGAGGTAAAGGCGGTGAAACTCGCTCGAGCCTCGATTACGAACAGTATTTTAGGAATGACTTATTTGTCTAAATCGTGTGCTCTAAAGGCATTTGGAAGTAACTCACCAATGGTGGTTTCGAATGTCTCGCCGTTTTGACTTACCATGGTAACGGGAGTTTCATCTGGGGCAAATTCAGCAATTTTCTGTCTGCATCCACCGCACGGAAAGCAAAACTCGTCGTTCGGGCTCGCAATAACGATATGCGAAATACGTTTTTGTCCCTGTGTGACCATATTGCCAATAGCTGTGGCTTCAGCGCATTGTCCTAATGGAAAAGCAGCACTTTCTACATTACAACCAGAGAAGGTTTCTCCACTTGGAGTAAGCACCGCAGCACCAACTTTAAAGTTGGAATAAGGTGAGTGTGAGTTTTTCTGTGCGTCAAAAGCAAGTTGTGATAGTTGTTCTAAATTATTTTTCTTCATAGCTACCTGTGTTAACCACCCAATACGCTTTACTTTTATCATCAAATGCGAGAAGGTTGGCGGCATTAGCGCCGCAACAAGCGTATACTTAATACTCAGGCGGTTTTTTCTTTTTTTATAGAATGCTTTTTTACCATGTGCAGAAACGTTAGTCTCATCTTTTTTTCTCTATTCGCTGCTATTTTAACCGGTTGTGCGCAAACACCACCTGTTTCAGAAAGACCACAAATGGGAAACCTGCTTTTAGCCGAACCTGCGCCCATTAATCCTCGTTCCGAAATGGCTATTGCTCGTTACAATCAGGTGCTTACCAGCCCTGCGTTATCAGATGAAGACAAAGCTGAACTGCACTTTCAACGAGGCATGTTGTACGACAGCGTGGGCCTATCGGGCTTAGCGCAGTTTGATTACACCCAAGCCATTAATTTAAAGCCAGATTTGGCTGAAGCCTATAATTCTATGGGTATTCACTATATTCAGCAGAACGACTTTATTCAGGCTTACGACGCATTCGACTCTACACTGGAAATTAACCCAGAGTATGATTTCGCGTTCCTAAATCGCGGTATTGCGCTTTATTACGGTGGGCGCGCCGAACTCGCGACCAACGATCTAAACCGCTTTTTTGAAAAAGATGATAGCGATCCATTTCGCGCTCTGTGGGCGTACTTTGCGCATCACGACGTGTCAGAGCTTGAAGGACAAAAATACTTGGCTTCTATTCGACCAACGCTGGACAACCAGCACTGGGCTACTACGCTGGTGGACTTGTTTTTAGGTACTGTTGATGAGAACGATGTACTTAACTCATTGTTAGACGGTGTGAAAAGCCAAAAAGCGTTAACAGACAGGTTGTGTGAAGCGTATTTTTACTTAGGTAAATTTCATACCCAGCGCGGAAACAGCGGTATTGCATCAAATTACTTCAAGCTTGCATTAAGCACCAATGTATTTGATTACGTTGAACACCGCTACGCACGAATGGAACTTAACCGTTTGCGTGAACTAGCTAGCAGCGATCTGGTTAGCGAAGAGTAAGCAGCAAGCGTTATGCGAGGCTTATTTTTAGCAGTGTTCGCACTGCTCATAGTTGCGGGCGATAGCGGACGCTATGTCCCGCAACTAATTGCTAATGCAAGCAAGGTACTTACGCCGGCAAGCCTAGTGTCAGATAGCGACCCAACTGAAAAGGCGAGCTCTGCTTCAGTAAATGCTGCCGACGGCATGGAACAGGACAGCACAGAATCTTCTCCCGACGCTCAAACTTCGGCTAATACCGAACGTTTCAATTATTCTAACTATCACCTTAAGCATGATGCACTAGCGCTACTTTGGTTAGCTGCAAAGCAGGGCAGTGAAAATGCACAGGCACGCTTGCTCGGTGAATTTGAGCGTGCGTATAACGCAGGCTTCATTGCTACTGACTATATTGATGAAACCACTGCAATCTATTTTCTAGAGAAGCTAGTTAATCTTGAAAACGCAGACGCTGCATGGCTGCTATATCAAATATTAGGTGAAGAAGGTGCGTCACAGCGCTTTATGCGCTTAGCAGCGCTCGGCGAGGTCGCAGAAGCACAGCTTGCGTTTGCAATGTCTACTGATTCGCCAGAAAAACGTGAGAAGTGGCTAGTACGCGCGGCTTCACAAAACTACGTACCCGCACAGGCCGCATTGGCCGATTGGTATCTTCTACACGGGCAGCAACAATTAGCGAAACCGCTTCTCGCAGCAACAGCAACCTTAGACATGCAAAGCGCATTTAAATACGCTCGCCTTCTGTGGGACGAAGGGGAGTTTTCTGAGGCCAAGCAGCATTTTAGCTTTGCCGCGAAGAAAGGACATCTTCAAGCTGAAAAAGCTTTAGAGGCCATCAATCTATACACGCCGTACTCTATAGAGCAAGCATTAAAACAGTCGCCTTTATTTAACTGGGAGAGTGAAGAGAAGTGCCTTCAGCGTATACAGCCTTTTGCTACCAGTTTGGCTACTATTATGCGTGCTCACAGTCTTTACAACTCATTCAATAACGACAAGCGTCTGCAGAACCTTTCTATTTGCCTGGCCCCGCCTATTTGGCTTAAATCCGATGTACTAAGTTGCGATCCGGATTATAAGAATGCTGGGATCTTAGGTTGTAGTATCACCCCTTTAGCAAGCATTGCGAAAAAGCAGAAATTTAGTCATGCAGTAGTGGTCGCAGAGCAGGGTAAGGCAAATGTTCAAAACGGCGTAATGTATTTAGACATTAGTGACGCTTACTCCGTGTTTGTTCAAGAGCTAGCGCACTTTGCTGGCTTCGCTGATGAATATCCTAT
>NZ_JAFLMX010000153.1:0-14170 GCF_017849675.1 Alteromonas sp. AO-Serp | reverse complement strand
CCAACAGAGCCAGCGGCGCCTTTAATTTTGTGAGCCTGTGAGCACACTTCTGACTTTTCGTCCGCACTTAAGCTTAGCTGCAGTATTTCCATGTATTCAGGCATTTTTTCTTGGAATACTTTAACGCTAGCGCGCACCATTTCATCCCCTATGGTATCAACTAACATCTGTAACAAGTCCATATCTAAAATGTTACTTAATGTTTTGTTAGGTTCAGGGCGCTCTACTTCGCCATCAATTTCAAGCGGTGCAGGTGGTGCATGGAACAGCTCGTTAAACACCTCGATAACGCGAGATTTTTTAATCGGCTTCGCAATGACGTCATCCATACCGTTTTCTAAGTATTCATCACGCTTTTTAATGACGTTTGCCGTTAGCGCCACGATAGGCGTTTGCATAACCAGATCTTCTTCAATAATCGTACTTGCCACATCGAATCCTGTCATGTCAGGCAATTGAATATCAAGCAAGATAAGGTCGTATTGGTTTTCCCTGACTTTGTCTATGGCTTCTTGACCGGTCATTGCTACATCGACTTTCTGGCCAAGCTTCTCGAGCAAGGCTTTAGCGACCATTACGTTCAATTCAATATCTTCTACTAACAAGATATTGAGCCCTGTCACTTGAAGCTGCGCGACTTTCATCGGGCTATTAGAAATCTGAACAGGCAACACAATTTCAAAACGGGTGCCTTTACCCACTTTACTTGAAACGTGAATTTCACCTTTCATCAAGTCGACCATTTGCTTACAAATTGCCAATCCAATACCGGTACCTGTGGCCGATTGGTGGTCAGGGTGATCAACCTGATAGTACATGGCAAAAATCTTATCAATTTCGCTTTCAGGAATACCTACGCCCGTGTCTTCAATCACAAATGTTACATACGCCTTATCACCATCAGGTTTCGTCGATGAAACCGTTAGACTTACGTGACCTTTTTGTGTGAACTTCACTGCGTTAAACAGGATGTTCCATAATATCTGACGAAGGCGCGTACCATCTATTTCAACAAGACGGGGAAGCGGCTCGTTAATTGTCGTTTTAAGCTCTAGCTGTTTGTCGGCTGCAAGTAGACGAATAATGCTGCTAAGTTCTTCGGTAAAGTCTTTCAACGATATGGTTTTTAGACTCAGCTCAAGCTTATCTCTGTCTAACTTATCAAGGTCGATAATATCGTTAAAAATATTACCTAATGTTATAGCGCTGGCGTATATCGTACTTACCCAGTTAAATTGTTCTTCACTCAACTCGGTATCACGCAGCATACGGCTTAAGCCCACAATACCATTTAGCGGTGTGCGTAGCTCATGACTTATGGTTGCGATAAAGCGAGTTTTGTCGGTACTTGCTTTTGCAGCAGCATTTTCAGCCTGCTTACGCTCAGTCATGTCTCGACCGAACGACAACAAGCCGAGGCGATTACCGTCTTTATCGAAGAAAGGTACACGCTTCATTTCGAAGTAACGACGACGTCCATCAGCAAAGCGAAGCCACAGCTCTTCTGTGATACTGGCGTTGGTTTCTAGAACTTCGTGATCACTCGCTACAATTTGGCGGGCAAGCTCTTCCTCATATACGTCTTTTGGCGTTAAGCCAAGCAGCTCTTGCTCGGTTTTGCCCGTCATAAGCTCCGCTATACGGTTACAACCAGCAAACCTGCCTTCTTCATTTCGGTAATATATTAAGTCTGGTGAGGCATCGATGATTGAACGTAACAAGGTTGATAAGCGGCGTGCTTGTGCTTCTTGTTCTGATTTATCCTGAATTTCTTTTTCTAAGTCTTTAAACAGCGCCTCACGCTCTTCTTGTGCTTGCTTGCGCTGCTCTATCTCGTGATTAAGCTGTCTGATGTTGCTTTGAAGTTCGCGGTTAAGAAAGACATCTTCTTCACGCAAACTTTCCAACTGGCTTACCACTTCCTTTAAGTTGGTACGTGAGTTTTCTAATTGCTTGATTAACTCACTAAAGAAATAAAGAACCCAAGGCGCAGATAACATGGTCAGTACTACAGCACTGATGAAGTCATCGGGCTGAACCTGGCTTCCCATGCTCACGCGAATTACGTATGAGCCCCCTAGCGTAAACACAAGCGAAAGAACAACAAACAATATGCTGAGCTTTAGAGTGCCAAAACGCTGAACAAATTGGGCAAAGCGAATTGCCCAAGAATCGTTTGGTGAATCTGAATGCATGTACGTCTAATTTAAGCTTATTTTGCGGTTATCCTATCAGGCTTTCCTCTTTTCGGGAATGCGGTTTGTCAAAGCATAACTCTGTGGCCCTGCTCAGAATTAGGATTTGAAAGGCGACTTTTCAGTAATTTCATTAATGTATTTGGTATTCACCCATCCCACCTTCGTGTAAGACACTTTCGCCCACTCCCCTCGCTTTTCCAGTATTTTTAGCACTTCGCCCTTATTCAAACCGTTCTCGACAGTTGGGTACGAAACATCTGGCCCTTTTCTCACATTCAGCGAATTGGCACTTACATTGGCCACCCGCTTTACAGGGCTAGCGAGATCCCGCTGAATTTGATCATGCGCCTCTCGCTGTGAATTCGAATCACTTGACTCAGTTGCCCACGTTTCACTATCACTTTGCAAAACAGCGGCTTTGAGTCTTTGAAGGGGAAAAGCGGGGCCAGGATCGACCTTTCGTGACGGCGCTATTTCTTCGTGCCCGACGATAGTAGAGATGTTGTAGTGGCTACACAACGCTTTACACAGCGATAGCGTCCTAACAATTTGTACGTCGGTGTACTTGTGCCAATAGCCCATAGACTGTTGGTTAATGTGCTGGGCAGCTAATACTTCATTCTCGCCAAAAATTTCGCCAAACCAACTTTCAAAGGTGCCGTCTCCTCTAGCCTTAAGCTGGCCGGCATTGTCTAATTCAATGCCGATAGAGTACTGATTCAAGCCACTACGCCCCTCGTAATAACTTTCTCCTGCGTGCCACGCTATTTTATTAGTCGGAAGCATTTGAACAATGTCACCATTGCGTCCAACGGCAAAGTGAGCTGACACACCGCTATCGGCATTGGTCAAGACATTCACCGAAGATGAAAGGCTACTACCGGCGGTAAAATGAATAACAATAGTATCGGGAGAGCCAGATTGAAAACGCCCAGATGTGTTAGGAGAAAGCCTGAAGGTGATATTGTCGCCAGTTAGAATATGATCATCTATACTAAATAAAGGCAGTGGTGAAGCATGTAGTGTATTCATACAATAATCCTTATTGTCTTAACAGCACGCCACCACAGTGAATTTTTATTCTTCGCCTTCCACATAAGCGTACACTCAATTCACACACAGGGCTCTCTATCAACATCCTTCAGCGCACCACGAGCCTTACCTGTGGTTAATTTTCAACCAATATAGCAAACTACTTATATTAGTGGAACCATAGCTTTACAAATTAATAAAAATACACCGCAAACCGCTATTGACAACATAAAACATCAATTTCAAAGCATATTTATTCATTAATAAAACGCAAATGAGAAGTAATATCATTTATAAGGGGTGAGTTATTCACTTTGCAATACTGATAACATTTTTGTTACAAACATAAATGACGACACGTAAGAAACTGATTAATATATATTTAATTATATTTATACTAATTCACTATAAAGCTTATACTTTTAGCGTTTGATTTTAGTTTTTAATGTGGGTATTTTGTACGGCCCGCATCGCAATAATGCATAAAAATGCGGAAACGACTGGAATCCTCTAATAATAAAATAACGACAAGAAAGGCGCACGCCGCGAGCAATACCGCTCGCAGGCATAAAAGACGTCTAATAATGTTGTGATACGCAAACCTAGGCGCATCTACACGCAACGCATACCTTGCCCAGTCAAAAGGTTGAAGGAGTTAAGAGATGAGTTTATATAATCCCAATGATTCCCGGGACAACTGTGGGTTTGGCTTAATCGCTCACACTCATGGGGAAGCCAGTCATGAATTGGTAACTACTGCAATACACGGTCTTGACCGTATGCAGCATCGTGGCGGTATCGCCGCCGACGGGAAAACCGGTGACGGCTGTGGTTTATTACTACAGAAACCGGATGCGTTCTTCCATGCAATCGCCGAAGAAAATGGCTGGAAACTCAGCAAAAAATACGGCGTGGGCATGATTTTCTTAAGTCAGGACCCGGTACTTGCGCAAGCCGCGCGTGAAGTACTTAATGAAGAACTAGAAAAAGAAACACTTTCAGTAGTGGGTTGGCGCGAAGTGCCTGTCGACCACTCAGTACTGGGTGAATTAGCGCTAACGGGTGTTCCACAAATTGAACAGGTATTTGTGAACGCGCCAGCAGGTTGGAGAAAACGCGACCTTGAGCGTCGTTTGTATATGATCCGCCGCCGCGCTGAAAAACGTCTTGAGAAAGATCCCGATTTTTACGTAGCTTGTTTGTCGGGCTTGGTAACGATCTACAAAGGCTTGGTAATGCCAAAAGATTTACCCGCCTTTTATCACGATCTTGCCGATGAGCGTATGCAAAGCGCAATTTGCGTTTTTCACCAACGCTTTTCAACAAATACACTACCACGCTGGCCGCTTGCTCAGCCTTTCCGCTTCCTTGCGCACAACGGTGAGATTAACACCATTAAAGGAAACCGCGACTGGGCCATGGCACGTGCTGCTAAATTCGCAACGCCACTTATTCCAGATCTTAAAGATGCAGCACCTTTTGTTAATACTGAAGGTTCAGACTCATCATCGCTGGATAACATGCTGGAGCTATTCTTAGCCGGCGGTATGGATTTATTCCGTGCTATGCGGTTACTTGTTCCACCCGCCTATCAAAACAACAAGACCATGGACGATGATCTTCGTGCATTTTACGAGTTTAACTCTATGCACATGGAACCATGGGACGGCCCAGCGGGTATCGTTTTAACTAACGGTCGCCACGTTGCCTGTAACCTTGATAGAAATGGTCTACGTCCTGCTCGTTACGTTATTACTAAGAACGGTTTCATTACCCTAGCCTCAGAAGTAGGTATCTGGGATTACGAGCAAGCTGACGTAATTGAAAAAGGCCGTGTAGGCCCAGGTGAAATGCTTGCTGTAGACACATACACAGGCAAAATCTGGCGCTCTACTGAAATTGATGAAGACTTAAAAGCACGTCACCCTTATAAAGAGTGGCTAGATAAGCATATTCGTCGACTTACACCAATTGAAAAGCTTGATGCGTCATTAATTGGTAAACGCGTGTTTGACGACGATGCCATGGCGGTGTACCACAAGCTACACGCCTACAGCTATGAAGAAATTCAACAAGTTGTAAAAGTACTCGCGAAAGACGGTCAAGAAGCCGTTGGTTCAATGGGTGATGACACGCCAATGGCGGTTATGTCCTCGCGTCAACGTACGGTTTACGACTATTTCCGTCAGCAATTCGCACAGGTTACTAACCCGCCTATCGACCCGCTACGTGAAAACCACGTTATGTCGTTGGCAACCTGTATTGGCCGCGAGCAAAACGTATTTAGCGAAACCTCAGGTTACGCTGACCGCGTATTGTTTGACTCGCCAGTGCTAATGTATACCGACCTTAAGCAACTGCGCGAATTTAACCCAGACAACTACTACTCAGAAGTCGTGGAGCTTCAGTATGCGCCGCAAGAAGGTTTGAAGAAAGCCATCGAGCGCGTGTGTAACGAAGTCGAGATGCTGGTTAAAAACAAGCGTGCTGCGTTCGTTATTCTGTCTGACAGAAACATTAAACAAAATCGCTTGGTTATCCCTGCAGCAATGGCAGTTGGTGCGGTACAACGTCGCTTAGTTGAAAAGTCATTGCGCTGCGATGCTAACGTTGTTGTTGAGACAGCAAGTGCCCGCGATCCACACCATTTCGCGGTGTTGATTGGCTTAGGTGCCACTGCGGTTTACCCATTCCTAGCATATGAAACTATTGAGCAGCTTTGTGAAAAAGGCGAGCTAGATATTTCTCCTATGCAGGCCACGTTGAACTACCGTAAGGGTATCAACAAAGGCTTGTACAAAATCATGTCGAAAATGGGTATTAGCACTGTTGCTAGCTACCGTAGCTCTAAACTGTTTGAAGCAGTGGGTATTAACAACGAAGTGATGAAGTTATGCTTTAAAGGTGTGACCTCACGCATTCAAGGTGCGGGCTTCGATGATTTCCAGCAAGATCTTATCAACCTAAACCGTATTGCTTGGCTTAAGCGTAAGTCTGTCGATCACGGCGGCTTGCTTAAATACGTGCACGGTGGCGAATATCACGCCTATAACCCAGACGTAGTCAGTACGCTTCAAAAGGCTGTGGTGTCTGGTAACTACGACGACTACCAGCAATATGCAAAGCTTGTTAACGAGCGTGCGCCTGCGCACATTCGCGACTTGCTAGCTATAAACCCTGATTGCGACCCTATTGATATTAGTGAAGTAGAAGCACCGGAAAACTTATTCCCACGCTTTGATACTGCGGCAATGTCAATTGGTGCACTAAGCCCTGAAGCGCATGAAGCGCTAGCGATTGCCATGAACCGCCTGGGCGGTCAGTCTAACTCTGGGGAAGGTGGCGAACACCCTTCTCGCTTTGGAACTGAAAAGAACTCTAAAATTAAGCAGGTGGCTTCAGGTCGCTTTGGTGTAACGCCTCACTATTTGGTTAACGCAAACGTTATTCAAATTAAAGTGGCGCAGGGTGCAAAACCGGGTGAAGGCGGTCAGCTTCCTGGCGATAAGGTAAATAAATACATCGCACAGCTACGTTTCTCTGTGCCGGGTGTAACCCTTATTTCACCACCACCACACCACGATATTTACTCAATTGAAGATTTGGCACAGCTAATTTTCGATTTGAAACAGGTTAATCCAACGGCACTTATATCCGTTAAGCTAGTATCTGAGCCGGGTGTTGGCACCATTGCAACAGGTGTAGCGAAAGCCTATGCCGACCTTATCACCGTTTCAGGTTACGACGGCGGTACAGGTGCAAGCCCGCTAACATCAGTTAAATATGCGGGTAGTCCGTTCGAGCTTGGCTTATCTGAAACTCAGCAAGCACTTATTGAAAACGGCTTACGTCATATATGACGTAAGCCGTTTTCAATAAGTGCTTGCTGAGTTTCAGATAAGCCAAGCTCGAACGGACTACCCGCATATTTAACTGATGTTAGCGGGCTTGCACCTGTACCGCCGTCGTAACCTGAAACGGTGATAAGGTCGGCATAGGCTTTCGCTACACCTGTTGCAATGGTGCCAACACCCGGCTCAGATACTAGCTTAACGGATATAAGTGCCGTTGGATTAACCTGTTTCAAATCGAAAATTAGCTGTGCCAAATCTTCAATTGAGTAAATATCGTGGTGTGGTGGTGGTGAAATAAGGGTTACACCCGGCACAGAGAAACGTAGCTGTGCGATGTATTTATTTACCTTATCGCCAGGAAGCTGACCGCCTTCACCCGGTTTTGCACCCTGCGCCACTTTAATTTGAATAACGTTTGCGTTAACCAAATAGTGAGGCGTTACACCAAAGCGACCTGAAGCCACCTGCTTAATTTTAGAGTTCTTTTCAGTTCCAAAGCGAGAAGGGTGTTCGCCACCTTCCCCAGAGTTAGACTGACCGCCCAGGCGGTTCATGGCAATCGCTAGCGCTTCATGCGCTTCAGGGCTTAGTGCACCAATTGACATTGCCGCAGTATCAAAGCGTGGGAATAAGTTTTCCGGTGCTTCTACTTCACTAATATCAATAGGGTCGCAATCAGGGTTTATAGCTAGCAAGTCGCGAATGTGCGCAGGCGCACGCTCGTTAACAAGCTTTGCATATTGCTGGTAGTCGTCGTAGTTACCAGACACCACAGCCTTTTGAAGCGTACTGACTACGTCTGGGTTATAGGCGTGATATTCGCCACCGTGCACGTATTTAAGCAAGCCGCCGTGATCGACAGACTTACGCTTAAGCCAAGCAATACGGTTTAGGTTGATAAGATCTTGCTGGAAATCATCGAAGCCCGCACCTTGAATGCGTGAGGTCACACCTTTAAAGCATAACTTCATCACTTCGTTGTTAATACCCACTGCTTCAAACAGTTTAGAGCTACGGTAGCTAGCAACAGTGCTAATACCCATTTTCGACATGATTTTGTACAAGCCTTTGTTGATACCCTTACGGTAGTTCAACGTGGCCTGCATAGGAGAAATATCTAGCTCGCCTTTTTCACAAAGCTGCTCAATAGTTTCATATGCTAGGAATGGGTAAACCGCAGTGGCACCTAAGCCAATCAACACCGCGAAATGGTGTGGATCGCGGGCACTTGCTGTCTCAACAACAACGTTAGCATCGCAGCGCAATGACTTTTCAACTAAGCGACGTTGTACCGCACCAACTGCCATTGCTGCAGGGATAACCAAGCGATTTTGTTTAATGTTTCTGTCAGACAGAATAACGAACGCAGCACGCTTGTTTTTAACCAGCATCTCGACTTCGTTACACACGCGCTCGATGGCTTTCTTCAAACCTTCTTGCGGCGCATACTGAAGCTCCACGACTTCTGAGTAGTAGTTGTCTGGGTTAAATTCGCGCAGTTGCTTAAGGTCGGTATACATTAGCACTGGCGAGTCAAACAATACGCGGTCAGCGTAACCTGAGGTTTCGCTAAATACGTTTTGCTCGCGGCCAATACAGGTTGCCAACGACATAACGTGGTTTTCACGTAGCGGGTCGATAGGCGGGTTAGTAACCTGTGCGAATTGCTGACGGAAATAGTCGTAAACCGTACGTTGACGCGAGGACATAACCGCCATTGGCGTGTCATCACCCATTGAACCAACGGCTTCTTGACCGTCTTTCGCGAGTACTTTTACAACTTGTTGAATTTCTTCATAGCTGTAGGCGTGTAGCTTGTGGTACACCGCCATGGCATCGTCGTCAAACACGCGTTTACCAATTAATGACGCATCAAGCTTTTCAATTGGTGTAAGTCGACGAATATGCTTATCTAGCCACTCTTTATAAGGGTGACGTGCTTTTAAGTCTTCATCAATTTCAGTAGAGCGCCAGATTTTGCCTGTGTATGTGTCTACAGCAAGCATTTCACCTGGGCCTACACGGCCTTTTTCAATTACGTCAGCTTGCTCGTAATCCCAGATACCTACTTCTGAGGCTAGGGTAATGAAACCGTTCTTAGTAATAACGTAACGAGCAGGACGTAGACCATTTCTATCAAGGTTACAGGCAACGTGGCGACCGTTAGTTAAAACGATACCCGCTGGGCCGTCCCATGGTTCCATGTGCATAGAGTTAAACTCGTAAAATGCACGAAGATCATCGTCCATGGTCTTGTTGTTTTGATAGGCGGGTGGAACAAGTAACCGCATAGCACGGAATAAATCCATACCGCCGGCTAAGAATAGCTCCAGCATGTTATCCAGCGATGATGAGTCTGAACCTTCAGTATTAACAAAAGGTGCTGCATCTTTAAGATCTGGAATAAGTGGCGTTGCGAATTTAGCAGCACGTGCCATGGCCCAGTCGCGGTTTCCTTTAATGGTGTTAATCTCACCGTTGTGCGCAAGGAAGCGGAAAGGCTGAGCAAGCGGCCAGCGTGGTAGTGTATTTGTTGAAAAGCGTTGGTGAAAAACGCAAATTGCGCTTTGCATACGCTCATCGGCAAGATCGTGATAAAAGGCGGGTAAATCTTTTGGCATTACCAAGCCTTTGTAGATCGTTACCAAGCCCGACAAACAAGCTACGTAAAAATCGGGATCTTTCTCAAGACGTTTTTCAGCGCGGCGGCGGATCATATACAAACGACGCTCAAGGTCGCGTTTTCTCCAACCTGCTGGCGCGTTCACAAATACCTGTTCAATTTGTGGAACACCCGTTAGCGCTAATTCACCCAGTACTGAGTGGTCGACAGGCACTTCGCGCCAACCCACTACTGAAAGTGTTTCTTTTTCTAGTTCTTCATTAAGTACTTCACGCGCGGCTTGCGCAAGTACCGGGTCCTGACTTAAGAAAATCATGCCCACGCCGTATTTTTTGCTGAGTTTCCAGCCATTTTCTTCGGCGATTGCATGGAAGAACGCATCCGGTTTCTGTAGTAATAAACCACAGCCGTCACCGGTTTTCCCGTCGGCGGCGATACCGCCACGATGCTGCATACGGTCAAGACCGTGTATTGCAGTAGTTACCAATTCATGACTGGCTTCCCCATGAGTGTGAGCGATTAAGCCAAACCCACAGTTGTCCCGGGAATCATTGGGATTATATAAACTCATCTCTTAACTCCTTCAACCTTTTGACTGGGCAAGGTATGCGTTGCGTGTAGATGCGCCTAGGTTTGCGTATCACAACATTATTAGACGTCTTTTATGCCTGCGAGCGGTATTGCTCGCGGCGTGCGCCTTTCTTGTCGTTATTTTATTATTAGAGGATTCCAGTCGTTTCCGCATTTTTATGCATTATTGCGATGCGGGCCGTACAAAATACCCACATTAAAAACTAAAATCAAACGCTAAAAGTATAAGCTTTATAGTGAATTAGTATAAATATAATTAAATATATATTAATCAGTTTCTTACGTGTCGTCATTTATGTTTGTAACAAAAATGTTATCAGTATTGCAAAGTGAATAACTCACCCCTTATAAATGATATTACTTCTCATTTGCGTTTTATTAATGAATAAATATGCTTTGAAATTGATGTTTTATGTTGTCAATAGCGGTTTGCGGTGTATTTTTATTAATTTGTAAAGCTATGGTTCCACTAATATAAGTAGTTTGCTATATTGGTTGAAAATTAACCACAGGTAAGGCTCGTGGTGCGCTGAAGGATGTTGATAGAGAGCCCTGTGTGTGAATTGAGTGTACGCTTATGTGGAAGGCGAAGAATAAAAATTCACTGTGGTGGCGTGCTGTTAAGACAATAAGGATTATTGTATGAATACACTACATGCTTCACCACTGCCTTTATTTAGTATAGATGATCATATTCTAACTGGCGACAATATCACCTTCAGGCTTTCTCCTAACACATCTGGGCGTTTTCAATCTGGCTCTCCCGATACTATTGTTATTCATTTTACCGCCGGTAGTAGCCTTTCATCTTCGGTGAATGTCTTGACCAATGCCGATAGCGGTGTGTCAGCTCACTTTGCCGTTGGACGCAATGGTGACATTGTTCAAATGCTTCCGACTAATAAAATAGCGTGGCACGCAGGAGAAAGTTATTACGAGGGGCGTAGTGGCTTGAATCAGTACTCTATCGGCATTGAATTAGACAATGCCGGCCAGCTTAAGGCTAGAGGAGACGGCACCTTTGAAAGTTGGTTTGGCGAAATTTTTGGCGAGAATGAAGTATTAGCTGCCCAGCACATTAACCAACAGTCTATGGGCTATTGGCACAAGTACACCGACGTACAAATTGTTAGGACGCTATCGCTGTGTAAAGCGTTGTGTAGCCACTACAACATCTCTACTATCGTCGGGCACGAAGAAATAGCGCCGTCACGAAAGGTCGATCCTGGCCCCGCTTTTCCCCTTCAAAGACTCAAAGCCGCTGTTTTGCAAAGTGATAGTGAAACGTGGGCAACTGAGTCAAGTGATTCGAATTCACAGCGAGAGGCGCATGATCAAATTCAGCGGGATCTCGCTAGCCCTGTAAAGCGGGTGGCCAATGTAAGTGCCAATTCGCTGAATGTGAGAAAAGGGCCAGATGTTTCGTACCCAACTGTCGAGAACGGTTTGAATAAGGGCGAAGTGCTAAAAATACTGGAAAAGCGAGGGGAGTGGGCGAAAGTGTCTTACACGAAGGTGGGATGGGTGAATACCAAATACATTAATGAAATTACTGAAAAGTCGCCTTTCAAATCCTAATTCTGAGCAGGGCCACAGAGTTATGCTTTGACAAACCGCATTCCCGAAAAGAGGAAAGCCTGATAGGATAACCGCAAAATAAGCTTAAATTAGACGTACATGCATTCAGATTCACCAAACGATTCTTGGGCAATTCGCTTTGCCCAATTTGTTCAGCGTTTTGGCACTCTAAAGCTCAGCATATTGTTTGTTGTTCTTTCGCTTGTGTTTACGCTAGGGGGCTCATACGTAATTCGCGTGAGCATGGGAAGCCAGGTTCAGCCCGATGACTTCATCAGTGCTGTAGTACTGACCATGTTATCTGCGCCTTGGGTTCTTTATTTCTTTAGTGAGTTAATCAAGCAATTAGAAAACTCACGTACCAACTTAAAGGAAGTGGTAAGCCAGTTGGAAAGTTTGCGTGAAGAAGATGTCTTTCTTAACCGCGAACTTCAAAGCAACATCAGACAGCTTAATCACGAGATAGAGCAGCGCAAGCAAGCACAAGAAGAGCGTGAGGCGCTGTTTAAAGACTTAGAAAAAGAAATTCAGGATAAATCAGAACAAGAAGCACAAGCACGCCGCTTATCAACCTTGTTACGTTCAATCATCGATGCCTCACCAGACTTAATATATTACCGAAATGAAGAAGGCAGGTTTGCTGGTTGTAACCGTATAGCGGAGCTTATGACGGGCAAAACCGAGCAAGAGCTGCTTGGCTTAACGCCAAAAGACGTATATGAGGAAGAGCTTGCCCGCCAAATTGTAGCGAGTGATCACGAAGTTCTAGAAACCAACGCCAGTATCACAGAAGAGCTGTGGCTTCGCTTTGCTGATGGACGTCGTCGTTACTTCGAAATGAAGCGTGTACCTTTCTTCGATAAAGACGGTAATCGCCTCGGCTTGTTGTCGTTCGGTCGAGACATGACTGAGCGTAAGCAGGCTGAAAATGCTGCTGCAAAAGCAAGTACCGACAAAACTCGCTTTATCGCAACCATAAGTCATGAGCTACGCACACCGCTAAATGGTATTGTGGGCTTAAGCCGTATGCTGCGTGATACCGAGTTGAGTGAAGAACAATTTAACTGGGTAAGTACGATATACGCCAGCGCTATAACATTAGGTAATATTTTTAACGATATTATCGACCTTGATAAGTTAGACAGAGATAAGCTTGAGCTGAGTCTAAAAACCATATCGTTGAAAGACTTTACCGAAGAACTTAGCAGCATTATTCGTCTACTTGCAGCCGACAAACAGCTAGAGCTTAAAACGACAATTAACGAGCCGCTTCCCCGTCTTGTTGAAATAGATGGTACGCGCCTTCGTCAGATATTATGGAACATCCTGTTTAACGCAGTGAAGTTCACACAAAAAGGTCACGTAAGTCTAACGGTTTCATCGACGAAACCTGATGGTGATAAGGCGTATGTAACATTTGTGATTGAAGACACGGGCGTAGGTATTCCTGAAAGCGAAATTGATAAGATTTTTGCCATGTACTATCAGGTTGATCACCCTGACCACCAATCGGCCACAGGTACCGGTATTGGATTGGCAATTTGTAAGCAAATGGTCGACTTGATGAAAGGTGAAATTCACGTTTCAAGTAAAGTGGGTAAAGGCACCCGTTTTGAAATTGTGTTGCCTGTTCAGATTTCTAATAGCCCGATGAAAGTCGCGCAGCTTCAAGTGACAGGGCTCAATATCTTGTTAGTAGAAGATATTGAATTGAACGTAATGGTCGCTAAAGCCTTGCTCGAGAAGCTTGGCCAGAAAGTCGATGTAGCAATGACCGGTCAAGAAGCCATAGACAAAGTCAGGGAAAACCAATACGACCTTATCTTGCTTGATATTCAATTGCCTGACATGACAGGATTCGATGTGGCAAGTACGATTATTGAAGAAGATCTGGTTATGCAAACGCCTATCGTGGCGCTAACGGCAAACGTCATTAAAAAGCGTGATGAATACTTAGAAAACGGTATGGATGACGTCATTGCGAAGCCGATTAAAAAATCTCGCGTTATCGAGGTGTTTAACGAGCTGTTCCATGCACCACCTGCACCGCTTGAAATTGATGGCGAAGTAGAGCGCCCTGAACCTAACAAAACATTAAGTAACATTTTAGATATGGACTTGTTACAGATGTTAGTTGATACCATAGGGGATGAAATGGTGCGCGCTAGCGTTAAAGTATTCCAAGAAAAAATGCCTGAATACATGGAAATACTGCAGCTAAGCTTAAGTGCGGACGAAAAGTCAGAAGTGTGCTCACAGGCTCACAAAATTAAAGGCGCCGCTGGCTCTGTTGG
>NZ_JAFLMX010000335.1:0-2489 GCF_017849675.1 Alteromonas sp. AO-Serp | reverse complement strand
CGCTTTGTTAAGGCATCGTGATCAAGCTCAATGGGGTTTTTAACCATCCCGTCAACTTTTAACGTCCATGGATTAGTTTGAAATTCAGTCGCATTTTTGGCTGGTGCATCTTTAGATGTGCCAAACTCATAGAAGTTGTTGTAGCTGGTCACTTTATCTTCAGGCGTTCGGGTTTCCGTTATTTGAAACTTAGGGGGCTGACTAAACTCCAGCGCCTTTCCCTTAAACGCTGCCTTCTCTTCTTCATCTTCCCAAAACCAACCGGCAGCGCCTGCCGACTTCGCCAACAGCGTAGACGCTCCCACAAAGCCCATAGATTTGAGCAATGAACGGCGATTCATATAAACGCCTTCATTGGTTACGTCGTTATCAGTTAATTTTACTGAGGGTTTAAATGGTTTTGGCATTACGTCACCTAAATTATGATAAGACTATGAGAAATGGTCGTCACTTCGCCCAGTACATTTAGCTACGTTAATGTAACGAGTAAGTTCAACATAATAAAAAAGACCGAGAGTACGGTCTTTTCATTTCAACTAATTAGGAAAAACAAAACAATCTACATATGCAGACTATCTTGAATACCGCCTTGTTTAGGTGAAAAGATATTACTGTATAGGCGAGATGCGAATTCATCCGTCATACCCGATATATAGTCGGCGAGAACGCGCATACCATTGCCGCTCTCACAGGCCTTACGCCAGCGAACTTGGGTGTTTTCGGGAAGTAAGCGGTCAGGATCTGATGCAAAGGCTTCAAAAAGCTCCATAACCACCAGCTGTCCTTTGTATTCAAGAAGCTGCACATCAGGGCGGCGTATTACTTTGTTAAACACAAAGCGTTTGAAAAGCTCCAAGGCTTGTGCAAAATGTTCAGGCATTACGGCGTTGAACGCCAGTAACGGGTGAGCAAAACCCTCAACGCCTTTTATTTCAATAGCTGTAATAAAGCTATTTACCAGCGCGCCTATGGCATTTTTCCTTTCGTGATGTGCAGCGCTAAATAGCTTATTGGTTAGCACTTCTATATTGTCTGACAGCCACGGTACATCTAGCGCTTTTAGCGGGGTGGTTACATCCTCGACAAAATGATGCTTGTCGACCATATCCATCACTATGGCATCTTCTAAGTCGTGAATGCCATAGGCGATATCGTCAGACAGCTCCATAATTGAGCAGTCGAACGATTTAAATTGTGTTTTACTGTGGGTATTCGGTTTTGCAGTAAACTGCATAAACGCATCTTTATCTTCATTGCTAAATGGCGCAAGTAGCCAGTCGAACAGGGGCTCGTCGCAGCGAAACAGACCTTTTGGTGGATGCCAGTCGTGGGATTTAACCTGACGAAGTGAACCAGGACGCTTGGGCGTAGGTCCTTTACTATGAAGGGCATCGATAAAATTCGGATATTTAACCAAGCCTAACACGCTTCTTCTACATAAATTCATGCCGTGATCGGCGGTATAAGGCTCAAGCTGAGTAATTATCCTAAAGGTTTGTCCATTTCCTTCAAACCCGCCGTATTGGTGCATCATGTAATTAAGGGCAATTTCACCACCATGGCCGAAGGGGGGATGACCAATATCGTGAGCCAAGCAGAGGGTTTCGATTAACGTAGGATCAAGCGCCAACGTAGTGGCAATATCCGGAAATTTTCCGCAAAGCTGGGCGGTAATACCGGTGCCAATTTGGGCGGCTTCTAGAGAGTGGGTTAGTCGAGTGCGATAGAAGTCGCTCAGCCCCACACCGAGCACTTGAGTTTTTGCCTGTAATCTACGAAAGGCGGCGCTATGAAGAACGCGTGCTTTATCACGTTGATACGGATTGCGGTGATCGCCGTCTCTTGTTTCACTACGGGGTAAACGACGCTCGTGTAATGCTAATTCCCAATCGCTTGTTGCCAAAAAAACCTCGCTGCCTTGCTGTGTATGCTACTTCTATTCGTCAGTATAGTGATTTATGGGCTGTTAATCGCCTTGCTCACATATCGTCTTGCGTAATTTCATCAAGACTTAAAGAAAAGCTTGGTACGTAACGCGTTAAGAAGTAGTCCACCTCTTCAGAATGATATTCTTTAAGGGTTTTATCTAATCTTTTCTTAGCCAGCTTAAACTCTTGGTTACCAGCAGCTAATTCTTCAAGCGTTTTTAGGTAAGCGCAAAGTACGTCTGCTGCTTTCACAATAAAAGCTTCTTCTTCACTATGGTAGTGATGGTCAATAAGCGCCGCATAGTCTTCTCGAAATGCTTCTGGTGCCATTTCAATTAGCTTGTTCTCTGCAATTTTTTCGATTTTTTTATATTCTTCTTTAATCGCAGGGTTAAAGTATTTCACTGGGGTAGGGAGGTCTCCGGTGAGTACCTCCGACACGTCGTGAAATATTGCCATGGTAGCAATACGATCAGGGTTTTGTGTGCCGCCTAAAAACTTTTTTTTTATTATTGCAAGTGCGTGGGCTACCATGGCCACCTGCTAACTGTGCTCCTTCAC
>NZ_JAFLMX010000275.1:0-20237 GCF_017849675.1 Alteromonas sp. AO-Serp | reverse complement strand
AGCTAAACCACGCTTCTCGCGCATTGCCTAAAGCGCGCTCAGATACTCCGAAGAAAGATATACGCTTTATGCTGCTTTGCTCGGCGCTCATTTAGGCAAGCTAAACCACGCTTCTCGCGCATCGCCAAACTTAACGTTTCTCTGCGTTAAATCGGCTTTTTCTCAAATCTCATCTGTGGTAAAATCCGCGCAAATTTTAATCAGCGCTTTTCTTTTTCTTAAATGTCGCTCAAGACATAGTCGAATCGCTGGTTTTTACACCGTATTCAGTAGTAAGAGGGGCATCCCTCGAAGGTAAAAGGGTCATCTTATTCATGGCAAAAACTAACTTATTAAACTTAAATCGCGAAGGCTTGCGCAATTTCTTCAAAGAAATGGGCGAGAAACCGTTTCGTGCCGATCAGGTAATGAAATGGATTTACCAGCACGGTATCAGCGATTTCGAGGAAATGAGTAACCTCAATAAAAACCTTCGCGCGATGCTCATTGAAAATTGCGAAATTAAAGCGCCTGAAATTGCATACTTTCAAGAAGCGAGCGACGGAACTATTAAGTTTGCACTTACCCTTGAAGGTGGTCAGGAAGTTGAATCTGTTTGGATCCCAGAAACTGACCGTGCAACGCTTTGCGTGTCATCACAGGTAGGTTGCGCGCTAGAGTGTACTTTCTGTTCAACCGCGCAGCAGGGGTTTAACCGTAACCTAAGTGTAAGTGAAATTATTGGTCAGGTATGGCGTGTAGCTACTTTCCTTGGTCTTTCAAAAGACTCAAGCAAACGCCCTATCACTAACGTAGTAATGATGGGTATGGGTGAGCCACTGCTTAACCTTAAAAACGTTGTACCAGCAATGGATATTATGCTGGACGATTTCGGTTTCGGCCTGTCTAAACGCCGCGTTACGCTAAGTACATCGGGCGTGGTTCCAGCGCTAGATATGTTGGGTGACCAAATAGACGTAGCTTTAGCTATTTCATTACACGCACCCACCGATGAGTTGCGCAACGAAATCGTGCCTATCAATAAGAAGTACAATATCGAAGCCTTCTTAGCGGGCGTACGTCGTTATCTGGCCAAATCTAAAGCGAACCAAGGCCGTGTAACGGTAGAATACGTTATGCTTTCAAACATCAATGACAGCACTGAACAAGCGCACCAGTTGGCAAAGGTATTGAAAGACACACCTAGTAAAATAAACTTAATACCATTTAACCCTTACCCAGGTTCGCCTTATACATGTTCAAGCAATTCGCGTATTGATAGATTCGCAAAAGTGCTTATGGAATATGGGTTTACAACCGTTGTGCGTAAAACGCGAGGTGATGATATAGACGCAGCATGCGGTCAATTAGTGGGTGATGTGGTAGACAGAACGAAAAGAATGTTAAAAAAACAGGTGAAGGGCGAAGCAATTTCAGTAAAAATGGCCCAATAATCATTAAGATATTAGGGTAAGACTATGGTTGCGGGATTGCGAACGTCACTTAAAATTGGCTTTTTAAGCGCGATTATTTTCACTTCTGGCTGTGTCAGTAATAGCCAGTCAGGGTTGTATGGCGGTAACTTCGATCACGAAGAAGCCGCCAAAACACGCATGTCCCTTGGTCTTACCTACCTTCAAAATAACAACTACACGCAGGCAAAAAAGAACCTCGACAAAGCGCTTGAGTTTAATCCACGCTCTGCAGATGTTCAGTTTGCGATGGCATATTACTATCAGCTGGTGGGGGATAACCTTCGAGCGGAAGAGTACTATGAAACTGCTATCGACCTTGCGCCTAACAATGGTGATATTGCCAACAGTTATGGCGCGTTTAAGTGCCAAAACGGCGAATACGAAAAAGCCAAAGCGTATTTCTTTGATGCTATAAATAACAGGCTTTACGCTAACGCAGCGCAAACCTACGAGAACTTGGCATTGTGCGCGCAAAGTCAAGGTAAGCTAGATGAAGCGATCGGCTATTTTCAAGACGCATTAAAACATCAGCCTGCCCGGGGCAAAAGTCTGTTCTTACTCAGTGAACTTTACACGGTTTCAGAACAGTGGGAACTTGCTGAATCTACGTTACGAAAATACGAACGTGTTGCCAAAGTTACGCCAGATTCATTGTGGTTAGCTTATGAAATAGCCAAAGGGAAAGGGGATCTAGAGACTGCAAAGGGTTATGGCGAAATGATGATGTCATTGTTCCCTGAAAGTGAGCTTACTAAACGTTACTTAGTGCAACGTGAAAGTATGCAAAACAAAGTGGTTAAAACCGTTAAATCTACACAGCCAAACGATTCTGAAACACAAATAAGCGAAAACCAAGCAAATACCGATGGGCTTGCACAAACATCATCAAATGATAAAGAAAATGAAAAGAGCGTCGCCCAAGACAACGACGCTCAGCGTCAATCTCAGAGCAATAACACCGACAACGCTCCTACAGCCACAGCTAACACACCAGAAAAAGCACAAAATACTGAATTATCTGTGCAAAGTGATAAATTCCATGTAGTAAAAGAAGGTGAAAACTTATATCGTATTTCTTTATTGCACAATATCAAAATGGCAACACTGCAAGAGTGGAATAACCTTGAAAATACTGGCGCTATTATTGCTGGTCAGACGCTTTGGTTAGTACCACCGAGTATGCAGGAGGAATAAGGTTTAATGGTGTCGGAAGAAAAAGCGAATCAAGAAGTTACTTCGCAACAACAAGAAAACACGCCAAGTCCAGGGGCAATGCTAAAAGCGCGCCGTGAAACGCTAGGTTTGTCTCAACAAGATATTGCTGATAAATTATTTTTGAAAGCTAAACAAATCAATGATTTAGAAAATGATGTCATTGATGAAAAGTCTTCGGTGACTTTTACAAAAGGATACGTGAGAAATTATGCCAAGCAATTAGGCATGAATTCTCAAGAAGTTATAGAGGCATTCGAACGCTTCCACAATCAAACATCTGTACCGTCTTCCGAGAAATTACAGAGCTTTTCAAAGCGTGTCGCAAAACAGACACACGATGACAGGTGGATGATGGTAACTTATGTTATTTTACTTCTTATCATTGCCGCCGTTGTCGTGTGGTGGTATCAACAGCCTAGTGACGACACGGTAGCTGAACTGCCACTTAGTGAGGCTGTTAAGCGAGAAGCCGCTAATACGCCTGTCCCATCGGCGGGCACAGATACCGACAATGTAACTACTGACGCCTCGTCGTCGCAGGGTGATACGGCTGGAAACAATCAGCTAGACACGGGCGTGAGCAATAGTTCAAACTCAGAAACCAGCGGTGCGTTCAGCGACCAAGATAGCGGTTTTAACCAAGACGGTAGCTTGAATGATGGTGCAATCTCAGCACCCGATACAGAGGTGAATGATAGCAATAACCTAACCGCTCTGGTTGATTCTGCGAATAGTAACGAACCCCAACCCAACCTTAATGTGAATAGTCAGTCTGATGCAGCGCCAATTGCTATGGTTTTCACTTTCGACGATGACTGTTGGGTTAATATAAAAGACGCGTCTGGAGAAGCTATTGCCTATGGGGTAAAGCTAAAAGGACGAGTTATGGAAATTCAAGGCGTTCCTCCTGTTGAAGTTACGCTCGGTGCACCGGATAATGTGCGCATATCAGTTAACGGCGAGTCTGTTGATATTTCTTCATACCAAAACGGTAAAACAGCTCGCTTCGCACTTCCTTTATAGGTAATTAGATGTTTGCAGAAAGCCCTATTAAGCGCAGAAAGTCTACGCGTATTAATGTAGGTAACGTCCCCATTGGTGATGGCGCTCCCATTGCTGTTCAATCTATGACGAATACGCGGACCACTGATGTGGCAGCGACCGTCGATCAAATAAACCGTATTGTTGCAGTGGGTGGGGAGATCGTTCGAGTATCTGTGCCCACGATGGAAGCGGCTGAAGCATTTAAAGAAATTAAAAAGCAGGTGAGTGTGCCACTCGTTGCAGACATTCATTTCGACTACCGTATCGCACTTAAGGTTGCTGAATACGGCGTAGATTGTCTGCGTATTAACCCAGGTAACATAGGTAATATGGAGCGTGTGCGCTCTGTGGTCGATTGTGCAAAAGACAAGAACATTCCTATTCGCATTGGTGTGAACGGTGGCTCGTTAGAAAAAGACTTACAAGAGAAGTACGGTGAGCCAACGCCAGAAGCGCTGGTTGAATCCGCAATGCGTCATGTGGATATTCTCGATAAACTTAACTTTGATCAATTCAAAGTCAGCGTTAAAGCGTCAGATGTTTTCTTAGCTGTTGGCGCCTATCGTTTATTGGCACAAAAAATAGACCAGCCGCTTCACTTAGGTATTACCGAAGCCGGTGGTCAGCGCGCCGGCGCCGTGAAGAGTGCCGTTGGCTTAGGTATGCTATTGGCTGAAGGTATTGGTGATACGTTGCGCGTATCGTTAGCCGCTGATCCGGTGGAAGAAATCAAGGTAGGCTTTGATATTCTGAAGTCACTGCGTATTCGCTCGCGCGGTATAAACTTTATTGCTTGCCCGAGTTGTTCACGACAAGAATTCGATGTAATCGGCACAGTGAATGCTCTTGAGCAGCGATTGGAAGATATTCTTACGCCAATGGATGTCTCTATCATCGGTTGCGTGGTTAACGGCCCAGGCGAAGCAGAAGTGTCTGATTTGGGCCTCACTGGCGCACGTAACATGAGCGGCCTATATGAAGACGGTAAGCGCGTTAAAGAACGTCTTCCTAACGACGATCTAGTGGATAAGCTTGAAGCTAAGATTCGCGCCAAAGCATCGCGTATGAGTGAACAAAATAAAATTCAGGTCTCGGTTAAAGACTGAGACATTTTTTGTTCATTGTTGTTTATTCCCAAAGCCCCTATAATGCGGGGCTTTTCACTATTTAGCAGTATGAGAATTTCACGTGGCTAAGACTATTCAGGCAATTCGAGGCATGAATGACTGCCTACCGGAGATTTCCGGTACATGGCAGAAGGTAGAATCTGTACTTCGTCAGGTTGTGGCGAGTTATGGTTACCAAGAAATACGTACTCCCATCGTTGAAAGCACCGACTTGTTCAAGCGCTCTATCGGTGAGGTTACCGATATCGTTGAAAAAGAAATGTATACCTTCGAAGATAGAAATGGCGACAGCTTAACGCTACGTCCAGAAGGTACGGCAAGTTGCGTGCGCGCAGGAAACGAGCACGGCTTATTGTACAACCAGCAGCAACGCCTGTGGTACATGGGGCCAATGTTCCGTCATGAACGTCCACAAAAAGGGCGTTATCGCCAGTTCCATCAGTTCGGTGTAGAGACCTACGGTATGGACGGCCCTGACATCGACTTAGAAGTGATTCTTCTTAGTGCACGCTTTTGGAAAGCTTTTGGTATTGAGCAGCACGTAAAACTTCAAATCAATACCTTAGGTTCAAACGAAGCTCGCGCTGCATATCGCGATACGCTGGTTGAATTCTTAAAACAGCGTGCAGACCAGCTCGACGAAGATTCACTGCGTCGACTTGAAACGAATCCACTTCGCGTACTCGATTCAAAGAACCCTGATGTTCAAGCTGCTATTGCCGATGCGCCAGCGCTAATCGATCATCTTGATGAAGAATCTAAAGTACATTTTGAAACCTTGTGTTCGCGCTTAACGCAAGCAGGCATTGAGTTTGAAATAAATCCTCGACTAGTGCGCGGATTAGATTACTACAACCGTACTGTGTTTGAATGGGTGACAGATAGCTTGGGAGCCCAAGGTACAGTGTGCGCTGGAGGCCGTTACGATGGCTTGGTAGAGCAACTCGGGGGCAAAGCAACGCCTGCGGTTGGTTTTGCTATGGGTATTGAACGTTTGGTACTGTTGCTAACCACGTTAACCGAAGAAGGTCAGGACTCAAGTTTCGCGGATGTTTACGTAACGGCGATGGGCGAAGAGGCACAGTCATACGCTATTGAGGTAGCAGAACATCTTCGAAATACGCTTCCTAATACACGCATAATGATGCACTGTGGCGGCGGCAACTTTAAAAAACAACTAAAGCGTGCAGATAAAACAGGTGCACGTTTAGCGCTGCTTTTAGGCAATGACGAAATGCAGTCTCGCGAAGTAGGTGTTAAACCACTGCGCGATGGTCAAGAACAAGTTACAGTCAGCTTCGATACCTTATCTGATAAGGTTGCAGAGATGCTGAGCGCAAAATAAAAAGAGGACATCATGGAACAGTTCGCAACAGAAGAACAACAAGTAGAAGCGATTAAACGTTTTTGGAAAGAGCACGGTACTGCAATTATTGTCGGTGCAGCGCTTGGTCTAGGTGGCCTTTGGGGCTGGAGAGCGTATTCAGAAGCGCAAATTGAAACTAAAGAAGCGGCATCGGTTGCCTATCAAAATGCCGTAGAGACTTTTGGTACCGAAGGCAGTGACGCAAAAGTTAAAGCTTTTATCGAAGAGAACAAAGACAGTGGTTATGCAAGCATCGCTAGTCTTCTTGCTGCTAAGCAAGCGGTAGATGCCGGTGATTTAGACGCTGCAGCTTCTCACCTAAATAGCGTAGTAACCTTTGCCGAAAATGACGAATTGAAAGTACTTGCCTCACTTCGTTTGTCGCGTGTGCAAATTGAAATGAACCAGCTGGACGCGGCGTTGTCTACGCTTAGCAATGTAACAAACGACGCATTTGCAGCAGAAGTTTCTGAATTAAAAGGCGATGTGTATCAAAAACAAGGCAAGTTTGATGATGCTCGCTTAGCTTATTCAAATGCGTTAGAAAAAAATGCCAACAATCCGCTTTTACAAATGAAGTTAGATAACCTATCGGTATCTGCTGCGCAATAAGCGAAAGCCTTAGGGCTGGTATAAATAATAAAGAGGTACGCAATTTGTTTCACAACACGTGTGGCCGTAAAGGTCGATTTGCTCGCACGATAGGTATGGCACTCGCGGTGTCTATCACAATGTCTGGCTGCTCAATTATTTCAGACTGGTTTGCAGATGATGAAGAATTAGAGATTCGTCGTTTAAAGCCTATTGAGGCTAAATTCACACCTAAATTAGTGTGGGATCGCGATATTGGTGATGGCGTTAATCATTACTTCTCTCGTCTTCGCCCTGTTTATGCCTATGACAAGCTTTATGCTGCCGATCGCCATGGCGCCGTTGTCGCGATGGACCCTGAGTCGGGTAAAGTGTTGTGGGAGAAAGATTTCGCACAGTTTCGCTCTGAGGGCATGCTAAGCTCAGTCACTAATTTGTGGCGTAGCGGTGAGACTGCACGTATTGGTGGTATCGCCGTAGCAGACAGACACGTATTCATTGGTACAGAAAACGGCTATGTAGCTGCAATGGATGCAGAAACTGGAGAGTTGGTTTGGGATGCGTCTGTTCCCGGTGAGATTTTAGCAGCTCCGGCAGCTGATGAAGGTATCTTAGTGGTTAACACGGGTGCTGGTAGCTTATTTGGTTTCAATACCCGCACTGGTGAACAGTTGTGGAGACACGAAGGTGATACTCCTCCGCTAACATTACGTGGTATTTCTGGCCCAATCGCATCTAACGGTGGTGCTATCATCGGCACACCTACAGGTAAGATTCAGGTTAATCTTATCGAAACAGGTGTACTTGCGTGGGAAACGGTAATTGCAACGCCTTCTGGTGCAACAGAATTAGAGCGAATTGTTGATATCGACACAACGCCTGTTTTATTTGGCGGCACGGTTTACACGGTTTCTTACAACGGAACATTAGCTGCTGTAGAGTTACGTTCAGGTCGTGTAATTTGGAAACGTGAATATGCATCGTTTCGCAATTTGAATATCGACGGCAATAAAATTTTTGTTGTAGACAACAATTCTAACGTTTACGCCCTTGATAGACGAAACGGCGTAGAGCTTTGGTCTCAAGGTTCACTTAAGCATCGCTCATTAACGGCTGCTACTCCAGTAGGCGACCATGTGGTTGTTGGTGATAACTGGGGCTTTCTACACTGGATTGAACAAGAAACAGGTGAAGTTGTTGCACGCCTAGATGTTGGCGGCGATGACGAAGATGATTCAATCTATGCTGCGCCGTTGAAGGTTGATGATAAGATTATAGCGGTAACACGTAATGGCGTAATAGCGTCGGTGCAAGTTCCAAAGTAACAGGAACGTTTCGCTAATATTTAAACAGAAAAGGTGCTTAAAGCGCCTTTTTTTATACCCCGCGGTATTTTCGGGCCTAAACTTGGCCATTATCAATGGGTAGACGGTTTCTCTTCGTGTTATTGAACGCCATTGGTATTAGGTAGTGAACAAGGTATAATGCGCCCATTCTCAAAAGCCTCATAGTAATTCACCTCTCGTTAGAGAATACAGCTCCCGAACGTTAGTTGTAATAGATGGTGTATGCGGCTTGTGCTTTTTTAGCTTTCATGACCCCTAGGATCTGATAAATGTTACCCGTTGTTGCTTTGGTTGGCCGCCCTAATGTTGGTAAGTCAACCTTGTTTAATCGCCTTACAAATACCCGTGATGCACTAGTTGCTGACTATCCGGGGCTAACTCGCGACCGTAAATACGGCCAAGCGAAATTTGAAAAGCGCCAGTTCATAGTAGTGGATACCGGCGGTATTACGGGCGATGAAGAGGGCATTGATGCTGAAATGGCACAACAGTCTTTGTTAGCTATAGAAGAGGCTGATGTCGTATTGTTTTTGGTTGACGCCAGAGCAGGTATGTTGCCAGCCGACCAAGGTATTGCTGATCATCTTCGACGCATAAACAAAAAAGTGTTTGTTGTAGCGAACAAGGTTGATGGAATTGACGGCGATAGCGAAAGTGCGGAATTTTATTCCTTAGGCTTAGGTGATATTAAGCAAATTGCTGCCGCGCACGGTCGCGGTGTTAGCCAATTGCTGCAGGACGCCTTAAAGCCACTTGAATCTGATTTCCCGGACATGGAAATTGTCGATGAGGAGCCTGAAGAAGAAGAGGATGCTGAAACGCAGCGTCAACGCCTTCAAGAGTTACCTATCAAACTTGCTATCGTTGGTAAGCCCAACGTGGGTAAGTCGACACTGACAAACCGCATTTTAGGTGAAGAGCGCGTGGTGGTATTCGACATGCCAGGCACCACCCGTGACAGCGTGTACATTCCAATGGAAAGGGATGAGCGTGAATATATCCTAATAGATACCGCGGGCGTGAGAAAGCGCAAGAAAATTAGTGAAGCCGTAGAGAAGTTCTCTATTGTTAAAACACTTCAGGCAATTGAAGAAGCTAACGTAGTGCTATTGGTCATTGATGCCAGAGAAGGTATTACCGACCAAGATCTTAGCTTATTAGGCTTTGTGCTTAATTCAGGTCGTTCATTAGTAGTTGCCGTGAACAAGTGGGACGGATTAAGTACCGACGTGAAAGACGACATAAAGCGCGAGATGGACCGTCGTTTAGGCTTTATCGACTTCGCACGAATTCATTTTATTTCTGCGCTTCATGGTTCGGGTGTTGGTAATTTATTTGAGTCTGTACAAGAAGCGTATATGAGCGCGACCAAGCGTATTAATACCGCGCTGCTTACACAAATTATGGAAATGGCTCAGGATGACCATCAACCTCCGCTGGTGCGTGGTCGCCGAGTTAAAATGAAGTATGCTCACGCAGGCGGTTACAACCCACCGGTTATTGTTATTCACGGTAATCAAGTGGATGACTTACCAAGCTCTTATAAGCGTTTCTTGATGAACTATTTCAGAAAAGCGCTAGAAATTATGGGCACGCCGATCAAGATAGAATTCAGAGAAGGCAATAACCCCTTTGAAGGTAAAAAGGCTAATTTGACCTTGGCGCAGCAACGCAAGCGCCGTCGTATGATGTCTTATTACAAAGATAAAAAGTAGCCTTGTTAAGTACATCGCTGCGCTCACAAGCGTAGTGATGTACAAGTCCGCTATTAAAAAAAGTAGTAATGTCTCTTTCCTACCACGTTAGCTTTTGCAGCGTTAACATACCCAAGTATCTATAGCGTTATCAGCATACTGCACGCATTAAATCAGCCTACCCAAGTTTTAACCTCCTTTGCTGGTTTTGCAAAAGCATCAGCCGTGCCAAATTGTAATCTGTCGGTCATAATTACAACTAAAGTGTAATATTTTCTATCAGAAAATAATTTTTAGCTTTCGTTACATAACCTTAAATTTTGTTAACCCATGCTACATGCGGTATTGCACATATATTAATCTATGGTTTCTTTCTTGCAATCACAGGGAGCCCCTTCGACCGTCGGGGTAATTCTAACCATATGAGCAGGATGAATTTATGAAGAAGCGAATTATTGCCGCTGCCATCATCGCAGCGACTACAATGCCAATAAAAGCAGCAATTATTACGCAAGAAGTATCCTTTGGTGAACAAGGAAGTCCTTTCGACGTGGCAGAAGTATCGCCGCTATCGGAAAGTGTGTTTATTGACGCATTTGATCAAACACTGGGTACATTGAACGCTGTAAATATAACGGTCTATGGACAGATAGACAGCGAAGGAAGATCAGTTAATGGAAGCTCTGAAGCAGGTCGCACTGACGTAGATATCTTTCTAGCGTCGAACTGGCAAGTATCCAGTAGTGTAGCTGACACATTCGTGTTTGAACAAGCAAATTTCGTTAATCCCCTTGTCTCTGCACAAAGCTCACCAGAGGGGACATTCACAATGATTCCAGGTGAAGATTCTGCCGAATTTGAGTTTGATGTGACAACAGGCGAAAGGTCAGGGATGTTAGCAAACGTAGACTTGTCGGCCTTTCTAGCTGGAACACCAATCGAATTCTTGTTTTCAACGGATGCGAGAACGAACGTATTTAATCAAGTTGACGGGGGAACGGGTAGCTTTACAAATGAATTCTCAACGGGTTCTTGGGGTAAAGTATTCGTAGAGTTCGATTACGCCCCGACAGCCACTAGTGTTTCTGAGCCAGCGGCATTTAGCTTATTTGGTGCAGGGCTTTTGTTCTTATTATCAAACAGAAGAAAAGTAATCAAAAAATGAGTGTAACGTCTATCGATTATTACAATTTCGACCGTTTATAATCCAGACAAAGGAAGAATGATGTCAGTGGAAAAATTACACTCAGCGAAGCAATCGTTTCAAAAAGACCAGGTTTATAATTGGTTTGATAGGTATAAACCGAGAGAACAGGCGAAAGTTCACATTTTAAGCAGTGACGTGAAACGTAAGTCAATTAATCCTGTAATGCGATTTATTGAAAAATAAAAACAGCAACGGTTCGCTCTTACCTATTGACCAAAGTTTAGCAACTAGTGATACAACTAATCTTTTCTAAGGTATCAATTTGCGCTTTCCAAAAGCAGAGAGCGAACCTTTTTCATCATTTCAGACTCTTGTGGAACTTCTACGTTAACAATCAATTGATTGACAATATTGTCTGAAAAGTCAGGAGGAAAAGTCGTAGACACTTTTACGATTTTATCTTGTAGCTTAAAGACATAGGTTGTCGCGTAAATTGTTGGTGATGTTTCAGATGTCGCGCTCAGCCCCAATCTCCATCCTCTTAATGCGCTGTTAACCTCGTAGCGTGAGGCTGGACTGATTTGAGACAAAGTTAACTGCTGTAAATCGGCTGTAGCACTAGCTCTTTGCAGATCACTTTCTAGTTGCTTAGGAAGTAGCTCGTTTTCATCTGAAGAAAGCTGATCTAAAAAGGGATATACGGTGACGTCAACGAGCGCATCTTCAAACTCAGGGTGTACATAGCGAGTAATTGCACCGTTAAACGGGTCTGGATATAACTGAGTATCTAATTTAGTGAAGTCGCCAATGGCGTTTGGTACCTGTAATCCACTCTTATAGTCGCTAGCTTCTAGCGCATCGAACAAAAACTGGCTGGTAAATAATCCAGAATGTTTGGCATGTTGAATCCAGCGGGTAATCAACGATTGAGCTTCTTCTTCGGCTAAAGCGGTTTCCGTTTTCACATCTGTGTTTTCTAGAGCACTCGCATCAAATGAAGATGAGTCAATTTCTATCCCTCGCCATTGTAAAGTGAATTCTGCAAATTGTTTTGCGTGCTGTCGATGCATGCCAGGCGCTGCGCCAACATTAGCAATCAATAGTTCGTAGTCGTTTCCTTCGCCATAAGGGAACAAATGACTGAACTCTCCTGATTCGCTTAGGAGTTTAATAAAGCTGTCGGGCGAGATAGCATCTTCAAAACACAAATTAGTGGATTGAGAAGCATTAGCTTCGCTTAATGCTCGTTGGGCTTCACAAGCCCTGAGTAACGTCTCGCTCGGGTAGGTAGAAAAAACAGAGACAGGTTGATTGACCATAGAAGCAAAGGTGAAGTCAGGCACTAATAACAGAACAAAAACGCACAAAGGTGTCAAAATTTTTGGTACAGCGAACCGCTGTGACTTTAGGCTCCAAAATGCACAGGCCCACTGGTAAATACTGGAAAAGGAAAACGCGTTTACATGAACGGGCATAATACTTAAGGCTACCTATTGCCGTTGAATGTGTGTCACTGTACTGGTTATTTCTCCGTCAGTCACCCGAGATTTTATCTCATCACCTACATTTACTTTATTCACGCTATTAATGGCTGCTTTGTCGGACAAAGTAATGCTGTAACCACGGGCGAGCGTTGAAAGAGGACTTACGGATTGCAAGAGGCTAACTTTACCACCAAGTTCATTTTTTTTGCTTTTAATTAGTGTATTCATGCTTGATAAGAGCTTGGTGCTAGCGTAATTCAGTTTGTCTTTTGCACGCGCCACGTTTGCTGATGGCGATTGTTTGTTTAGCCTGTAATCAAGACCTTGTAATTGCTTCTCTGCTTTTGCCAAGTCGTTTTGCATCTTATGCGCTAAACGAAGTTGTAGGCTGTCTAACGTTTGCCACTGCGATTGAATGCGGCTTTGTGGATGCAACGAATTTAGCCGTTGTTTCTTTAAAACAAGCTGTTGTTTACTCGTTTGAAGGTACTGATGTATTGCCCTTGCTAAGCGTTGTTTTTGCTGACTTAGCGTTTGGTAGAGAGCGGCAGAATCCTGACTTAAGATTTCGGCAGCAGCAGATGGGGTAGGGGCGCGAACATCGGCGACGAAGTCACTAATGGTGAAGTCTACCTCATGGCCTACGGCGCTAACTATGGGAAGGGCACTTGCAGCGACTTCTCTTGCTAAGCGTTCATCATTAAAACACCACAAGTCTTCTAATGAACCGCCGCCTCGCGTAAGTAACAGCACATCCACTTCTGCACGGTGGTTAGCCGTTCTTAACGCATTAATTAACTGTAAAGGTGCGGTTTCACCCTGAACCATCGACGGATAAACAATGATTTCGGTTTGTGGGCTGCGTCTTTTTAATACACTTAATACATCGTGAAGCGCTGCACCGCTTGATGAAGTTATTACGCCGATGCGATTGATACGTTCAGGTAGCGCACGCTTGTTAGCAGTATCGAACAAGCCTTCATTGTTGAGTTTGAACTTTAGGGCTTCGAACGCTTGCTTAAGCGCACCTTCGCCATCGCTTTCCATGTGTTCGACAACCAGTTGATAGTCGCCGCGTGCTTCGTAAAGGCCAACCGACGCTCGCACTAAAATTTTGTCGCCTTCTTTAGGGCGAATGCGAACATTGCGGTTTGATCCCTTGAACATGGCCGCGCGAACTTGGGCTTTGTTGTCTTTCAGCGTGAAATACCAATGCCCTGATGCGGCTGCCACAAAGTTGGATATTTCAGCCGATAGCCAAATAAGGCCAATTTCGCCTTCCAGTACGGTTCTGGCTAAGCGATTTAGCTTGGTAACTGTTAAAATTTGTCGAGACGTAGATGGCGAATTTGTAAACATAAAAAAAATCACTGGGTTTAATACATTTAGAGTTTACCTGAAAACTAAAAAACACTACAATTGCGCCGCAATTAACCCTCAACTGAATAGGTGTTGTTGCATGCTACGTATCATCCAAGAAGCCCTGACGTTCGACGATGTGTTGCTGGTTCCCGGCCACTCGACCGTCCTCCCTCACACAGCCAACTTACAAACACGCCTTACGCGTGGCGTAACGTTAAATATTCCAATGGTGTCTGCTGCCATGGACACGGTTTCTGAAGCCCGTCTAGCTATTGCGCTAGCCCAAGAGGGTGGTATTGGTTTCATTCATAAAAACATGAAGCCCGAAGAGCAAGCCAAACACGTACGTGAAGTTAAGAAATACGAAAGTGGTGTGGTATCTGACCCGGTAACGGTTGAAGAGAATGCGACCATTGGTGAAGTTATCGCGCTTTCTAAGCGTCTTGGTTACTCTGGCTTCCCGGTGACTGACAAAGATAATAACCTAATTGGTATTGTGACAGGCCGCGATCTTCGCTTTGAAAAGCGTTTGAATTTGCCTATTAGAAACGTAATGACCGGTAAGGATGATCTGGTTACCGTTAAAGAAGGTGCAAGCTCTGATGTGGTGTTAGATCTTATGCACGAACACCGCATTGAGAAAATTCTTGTCGTCGACGACGCGTTTAAGCTTACAGGCCTGATCACTGTTAAAGACTTCCAGAAAGCAGAAAACAAGCCTAACGCATGTAAAGACTCGCTTGGTCGCCTACGTGTTGGTGCTGCGGTAAGCGTTGGACCAGGTACTGACGAACGTATTGCACTACTTGTAGATGCAGGCGTTGACGTTCTACTTATCGATACCTCTCACGGTCACTCGCAAGGTGTTATTGACCGCGTGAAAAAGGTACGTGCAGACTATCCAGATGTACAAATTATTGCGGGTAACGTTGCGACGGGCGATGGCGCGAAAGCACTTGCCGATGCCGGCGTAGATGCTGTTAAAGTGGGTATTGGTCCAGGTTCAATTTGTACTACCCGTATCGTAACCGGTTGCGGTGTGCCTCAAATTACTGCGGTATCAGATGCAGTAGAAGCACTTAAAGATACTGACATTCCAGTAATCGCTGACGGCGGTATTCGTTTTTCGGGTGACATTGCTAAGGCGTTGGCTGCTGGCGCAAGCTGTGTAATGGTTGGCAGCATGCTAGCAGGTACTGAAGAAGCACCAGGGGAAGTAGAACTTTTCCAAGGTCGTTATTACAAGTCATATCGCGGTATGGGTTCACTAGGCGCTATGGATCAAAGCCACGGTTCGTCAGACCGTTACTTCCAAGATTCTGATAACGCTGAGAAATTAGTACCAGAAGGTATTGAAGGCCGCGTAGCGTACAAAGGTCCAATTGCTAATATTATCCATCAGCAAATGGGCGGCTTGCGCTCAGCCATGGGCTTAACGGGCTGCGCAACGATTGAAGAGCTCAATACCAAGGCACAATTTGTGCGCGTAACTTCAGCCGGAATGGGCGAGAGCCACGTTCACGATGTAAGCATTACCAAAGAAGCGCCAAACTACCGTTTAGGTTAAGGCGACCGACGACTGCGAGGCTGGTACTACACCAGCCTTTGTTCTTTTATTTAACGGGTAAAAATAAAACATGACCACAAATATCCACGACCAACGCATACTTATTTTGGATTTTGGCTCGCAATACACGCAGTTGATAGCACGTCGTGTTCGCGAAATAGGCGTTTACTGTGAGCTTTGGGCTTGGGATGTGACCGAAGAGCAAATCCGCGAATTTAATCCTCAAGGGATTATTCTGTCAGGTGGCCCAGAGTCAGTAACTGAAGAAGGCTCGCCACGCGCGCCCGAATACGTATTTGAAGCTGGCGTGCCAGTGCTAGGCGTGTGCTATGGCATGCAAACCATGGCACAACAGCTAGGTGGTGGCGTACTGGGTTCAGACAAGCGTGAATTTGGTTATGCGCAAGTAGAAGTTATTAAGCCGAGCCCGCTGCTGGATAAAATTGAAGATGCCATAGGTGATAACGGCGCGGCGCTGCTTGATGTATGGATGAGCCACGGCGATAAAGTGGCAGCTATTCCCGAAGGTTTTGAAACCATCGCGCAAACCGCTTCATGCCCACATGCTGCAATGTATAACGCAGAAAAGCAATTCTATGGCGTGCAGTTCCACCCTGAAGTGACTCACACTCGCCAAGGCATGCGTCTATTAACTCACTTTGTGATGGACATCTGTAAGTGTGAAAAGCTCTGGACAGCTGGCGCAATTATTGACGATGCCATTGAGCGTATAAAAGAGAAGGTGGGCGATGAAGAAGTTATTCTTGGCCTTTCAGGCGGCGTAGATTCTTCAGTAACAGCCATGCTGCTTCACCGCGCGATAGGTGACAAACTTACTTGTGTGTTTGTAGATAATGGCCTGCTTCGCTTAAATGAAGCTGATCAGGTAATGGAAATGTTTGGTGACCATTTCGGCCTTAACATTATCCGTGTAGACGCTGAAGAGCGTTTCCTTGATCGCCTAAAAGGCATTGAAGATCCTGAGCTGAAACGTAAAGCTATTGGTAATGAGTTCGTTCGTGTTTTTGACGAAGAAGCGGGTAAGCGTGAAAACGCGAAGTGGTTAGCGCAAGGTACTATTTACCCAGACGTTATTGAATCAGCGGGTTCTGCAACGGGTAAAGCGCACGTAATCAAATCGCATCACAACGTGGGTGGTCTTCCAGAAGATATGGAGCTAGGTCTTGTTGAGCCACTGCGTGAACTCTTTAAAGACGAAGTACGCAAAATCGGCCTAGAGCTAGGTTTACCGTACGACATGCTTTACCGTCATCCATTCCCTGGTCCGGGCCTAGGTGTTCGTGTACTTGGTGAAATTAAGAAAGAATATTGCGACTTACTGCGTCGTGCTGACGCTATCTTCATTGAAGAGCTATATGCAGCTGACCTATACCAAAAAGTAAGCCAAGCGTTTACCGTATTCCTTCCAGTGCGCTCGGTTGGCGTAATGGGTGATGCGCGTAAATACGACTGGGTAGTAAGCCTTCGTGCAGTTGAGACTATCGACTTTATGACGGCTCACTGGGCACATTTACCCTACGACTTCCTAGGTAAAGTGTCGAATCGCATTATCAATGAAATCGACGGCATTAGTCGTGTGGTTTACGATATTTCTGGTAAGCCACCTGCTACAATTGAGTGGGAATAAACGGGTGTAAATTTACCGAAATGAAAAGAGAGCCTTCGGGCTCTTTTTTTGTATCTACTTAAAAAGAGCAAGTTAATAAGCCTGTTACTATAAGGGTGTATATTTTCGCATATATTGGTATGTTGATTCATACCAAATTTGTAACCATACCGTCATAAAAATATCATTTAATGGCGACGTCCTTCTTTAAATTTATACTTAAGGTTAAGCCGTGTTCAATTACACAAGCATCAGCCGTTTGGTGATGACGCCTGTTCTCGCCAGCTTTTTAATTCTTGTACTATTAAACGGTGCCTCAATTCTAAAGTCTTTCTCGTTACTTAATTCATTCGATGAGTTAGAAAACACCCTTGTTCAGTCAGAACGAGACGTCAATACCACGCTAAGTACTTTCAAAACTCAAGTGCAAGAGTGGAAAAACGTTTTGTTGCGTGGCCACAAAAAAGACGACCGAGAAAAATACTGGGAGCGATTCAAGCAGAGAGAGGCCGACATCACTCGCCAGTTTGACCTGATGCTATCAAGTAGTGTGATAAGTGAAAGCGTGAAGTCAGATATCAGGCAATTTCAAAAAGCCCATGCAGTCATGGCCGAGAAATACCGTGAAGGATACGACGCATTTATTAACTCAGGGTTTGATCCAAAGGTTGGAGATAGCTTTGTTCGAGGTATTGATAGAGAGCCTGCTAAGCTCCTCTCAGGTATCGCGGCGGAAATTGCAGCCGATTCAGCGAATGCGATTGCTGAACTTAAAGCCAATACGCGCACTATGCTCTGGATAATTCTACTGGCAGCAATTGCGCTTTCTGTGCTTTCTGTTGCTTATGTGATTGCTCGTTTACGCTCTCAGGTTATTAAACCAACGAAGCAGGTTGCGGCGTGTATATCCAACTTGGCTCATAGCCGTTACGACTACGCGTTAACGTATTCCAGCGACCATGAATTGGGCATGCTGGCAGAATCTGCCAGGGCATTACAAAACAAATTAAAAGATTCGGTTGCGCAGCTTCAACAAGCGGAGACCGAAATGGAAAAGGCGTTTGGCACCCTCGGTAACGTCAGCCAATCCATTATGGAAGGCGCCAATGGACAACGGGATGCGTCGCGCTCGCTTGATAGCAGTACGGATAAACTTAAAGAGATTGTGCAAAATTTAGTGGCAATCACCGACCAAGTTGCTGTGGCGACAAATAACTCTGAAAAGAACGTGGCAAGTTGTTATGCCACGTTTGAAAGCGCCAATGCAGGCTTTAAGCAGCTAGCAAAAACGGTAACCGAATCAAGTAATATCGTGTCAGAACTGCAAAGCCGCAGTACCAATATTCTAAAAGTGGTAAATGTTATTAATGAAATTGCCGATCAGACTAACCTGCTGGCTCTAAACGCAGCAATTGAAGCTGCTAGGGCAGGTGAGCATGGCCGTGGTTTTGCTGTGGTAGCCGACGAGGTTCGAGCACTTGCAGCTAAAACACAGCAGTCGACCAAGGAAATTAACGACATTTTAAGTAGTTTTGAAGCTGAAGCAAAAGGGGCTGTTGCGGCGATGTCGTCAGGCAAGCAGCTGTCAGACACAAACGCAGCAGAAGCAGCGACAGCGCTTGAAACACTCAATAACGTGGTGAGGGATATTCAAGAAACGGCGAGCGTAGTTGTGGCGCTTAACGAAGCCGCAGATGAGCAAGAGGCTGTACTTCAGCAGGTGGAAACAATTATCAGTAATGTGGTCACATCATCTGAAAAATATCATCAACTTGCTCAGCGTGATGACATGTCACGCTCAATGAAAAGTATGTCAGAAAATGTTGAAAAGGTGGTGAACAGTTTGACCCGCTAACTGTGCTTTGTCAGTATAAACACGTTAAAAGGGAGTGTTTGAACAATGTTCACGCTCCTTTTCTTTTATCTATTATAGATGCGCACGTCCTAAACCAGTATTGATAATAATGACAACACCACTCGTATTTCATCCTATTTATAGCCAGTTAGATCTTCCTGAGCGACACCGATTTCCCATCGAGAAATACGTAGGTATTCGCGATGAATTGTTAAATCGTGGTGTGGATGCATCGCGTTTTGTTACTCCATCACCGGTTGATCTTTCTTTTCTCACTGCCTATTACGATCCGGACTATGTTGATGCATTAAGCACTGGCGCATTAGATAAGAAAGCCATGCGCCGCATAGGCTTTCCCTGGTCGCAGCAGCTGATTGAGCGTACCCGTACTGCCGTTGCTGGAACCTGTTTAACAGCCAAGCTAGCTCTAGAGCATGGAAAAGCATTGAATTTAACGGGCGGGTATCATCACGCGTTTGCTGATTTTGGTTCAGGTTTTTGCTTGTTCAACGATTTATATTTGGCAGCGAAAACTATGCAGCAAACCCCGTCCGTTGAAAATGTGCTTATTGTCGATTTAGATGTGCATCAAGGCGATGGCACAGCAAAACTTGCCGAAAACGACCGTGATATTTTTACCTTATCTATTCATGGTGAAAAGAACTTTCCTCACAGAAAGCAGCGTTCCGATATTGATATAGGGCTCGATAAAGGCACCGAAGACGACGAGTATCTAACTACGCTTGAGCAAGCGCTAACAATGGTAATGAGGCAGTTTCAGCCCGATGCCATCATTTATGACGCAGGCGTTGATGTGCATATAAACGACGATCTTGGTCATTTGCATATTTCTACGCGTGGCGTGTACGAAAGAGATACGCAAGTCTTTGCGTTAGCCGAGCGTTTAGGCGTTCCCATTGCTGCGGTAATTGGTGGAGGCTACCAAAGGGATATTGCAGCGCTGGTAGATGTGCATATTCAGCTTTATCGCGCGGCAGGCGTGATTGATTAACAAACAGTCATGTCTAAAATGAAAAGAGCACGCCATGCAAAGCGGTTTGGCGTGCCCATCCTGTGTCTACGTGGTTATTTATTACAAAAAGTGCAGCTGAAAACCGATACCAATACGCTCTTGTGAGCGGTTATAGTCGATGAGCGAATCGCCATAGCCATTGAAGTACTGAAGCAAGACTTCATAGCGGTCAGAGATAGGGTAGGTGAAGTCTAGCTGTATGCTGCCTCGGTTCTCATCTACGTCGAGGTTATTTCGTAAAAGCGCCAGTACTTTAAACGCGCCAATTTTCCTTCCATAACCAAGTTCCATTCTACCGTAATAGTCTTGTATATCAGGGTTATCG
>NZ_JAFLMX010000226.1:0-1569 GCF_017849675.1 Alteromonas sp. AO-Serp | reverse complement strand
ACACAGACCGGAGAGATGCGTTTCGTGTCATCTGACAGTGCCGCACTTTTTGATGGTATGACTGACTGGACAATAGGCGTATTTTATAAAAGCACGGAAGAAAAGCTGCTGCGTCAGTACACTTATTTGGATAGTGACTTTGCCAGTGAATACACGCCTACGACGACCGCTATCTATGCTCAGACTGAAAGTCGTTTGAACGAAAATTTAGTACTGGTAGCAGGGTTAAGAGTAGAAAACTACGATTTTGATTACGCTGATAACAACCAACTTACTCGCGCGTTCGACACCACCATGGTAGGCGGGAAAGTCGCGCTTCAGTATACACAGGGCAATCACTTCTATTACGGCAGTATTTCACGCGGATATAAAGGTGCAGGCTTTAACCCCGACAGCCGCGTGAATGACAATCAGCGATTCTTCGACGAAGAATATAACTGGAACTACGAAATAGGTGTAAAGGGCCCATTACTTACGCCTGACCTAATTGCTCGTGCTGCAATTTTCTATATGGATAGAAAAGATACTCAGGTGAGCGATTTTGACGTTATCACTCGTGATGACGGTACGGCAGGGTTCGTAGACATTATTGATAATGCTGATTTAGGAACAAACAAAGGAGCCGAGCTGGAGCTTAGCTGGATTGCTAGTGATGCATGGCAGCTAGATGCAAGTGTTGGATATCTAAGCGCTACCTTTGAAGGGTATACGCTTGCAGACGGTACTGAAGTGTCTGAGCAAAGGCAGGCTCAATCACCTAAGTGGACCGCAAACCTGTATAGTGAGTACGCACTTACAGATAACATGCTCTGGCGTGTAGATGTAGATTACAAAAGCGAATACCGTTTTTCTGACGGCCATGATGTAACCTCGCCAAGTACTACGCTGGTTAATTCGGAGATTGTGGTGTTACACGGTGATTGGCAGACATCACTGTGGGTACAAAATGCCTTTGATCGTGAGTACTACACCCGTGGATTCGGTGGTTTCAGCAACGACCCTCGCGATGAGTATGCCTTCGATGAGCCATATTACCAAATAGGTAACGGTCGTCAGTTTGGCGTTACTGTTAAGTACGCGTTTTAAAATAAAAGGAAACAGACATGCAAGTTATGGTTGAACTGTCGTTGTACCCATTGGTTAACGAATACATTCCACCTATTCAAGATTTCATTGATAGGTTAAATAGCTATAGTGATATTGCAGTTTCAACAAGCTCAACCAGCACGCAGGTTACAGGTGACTATGGCGTGGTTATGAAAGTACTTGGCGAAGAAATGCAAAGGACCCATGAAGAAGTGGGGCAGGCTATTTTCGTTGCTAAGTTTTTAAACTTTGATGCCATGCAATCTAGAAAATCATCTTAATGGCTAACTTTTTTTCTGAGTTTACCTCACAAATTGCCGCTACTTCGCTTTTAGAGTGGGAAGCGGTTGTCCTCGCTATTGCCTATGTGCTGTTAGCCGCAAAACAGAACAGCTGGTGTTGGCTGTGCGCCTTTGTGAGTACCGCAATTTACACCTGGCTATTTTGGCAGGTGACTTTGCCATTTCAGTCTGCGCTTAACTT
>NZ_JAFLMX010000007.1:0-10486 GCF_017849675.1 Alteromonas sp. AO-Serp | reverse complement strand
GCTATGGCGGCTACATGACGCTGATGACCATGTTCAAAGCGGGCGATTACTTTGCAGCGGGCGTATCAGGTGCTCCGGTAACTGACTGGCGCTTATACGATACCCACTACACTGAACGCTACATGGGCAACCCAAATACAGATGATGATGCTTACACTGCGTCTTCAGTATTCCCTTACGCAAAAGATCTGAAGGGCGACCTTTTGATTTACCACGGCATGGCAGATGACAACGTGTTGTTTACCCATTCAACAATGCTCTACAAGCACCTTCAAGACTTGGCAATTCCATTTGAAACTATGGATTACCCGGGCAAGAAGCACAGCATCCGTGGTAAGCAAACGGGCATTCATTTATACAAAACTATTACTAACTTCTTTAACCGTAACTTGAAAGACTAATACGGTTAGAGCCTGGGGCCTGTTGATCTCTGTACATCTAAGCTCAACAAGCCCTAGAAAGCAGTAAAAAGCAAAAAGCGATGCTTATGAAGGCATCGCTTTTTTGTTTGGTCAGTTTAATTAACGCTTATTTTGTGCATGTTTGCGTTGTAGCGCTTTGTGCACTTGTAGGGTGATTAGACTTTCTTTACTTGCTACTTGCTACTTCAAAGCATCTATCAAGTATTACAAATGCAGAAACTAGCTAAACATCTGGGTTGCTAGGTTTTGCTGTACCGCCTGAGCAGACGATGCACTTAGTTCAATCTCAATAGGATCGGCTTTGCCCGACAGCCAAATTTTAAGCTCGGCGTCAGTATCAAAATGCCCTGCCGTCTCAACGATAAACTGCGTAATAGATTTATAAGGTATTGAATGATAGTTCACTTTGCGCCCGGTAAGGCCTTGCTTATCAATAAGGATTAGGCGCTTGTTTGTGAATACACTTAAATCGCGTACTAATTTAAACGCAGAGGTAACGGTTTCGTTAGCAGCAAGTATAGGCGTAAGCTCTTCTTGAACATCTGAAGCGCTAGTCTCGCTTGCATTACCCATGATGGTATCAAATAAACCCATGACATTTCCTTTTAGGCAGAGGCAAGTTTAACTCGCCATTGAACTCTATGCGCCAGCGGCTTGGGTTTATCTAAAGCAAAGCCTTGACCGAAATCTACTTTAAGCTCTCGTAACACTTCAGCGGTCGCGTTATCGACCACAAACTCGGCTACGGTCTGTTTACCCATACTGTGCGCAATATTATTTATCGCTGTTACTGTAGCATGATCGATAGGATCGTGAACGATATTTCGCACAAAGGAGCCGTCAATCTTAACGTAATCAACATCAAGGTTTTTAAGATAAGTGAATGAAGACATACCTGCACCAAAGTCGTCTAGAGCAAAGCTGCACCCTAAATCACGTAACGTAGAAATAAAGTGTTTAGCAGCGCTCAAGTTTGTTACCGCTGTTGTTTCTGTAATCTCAAAACAAATTTTCTCAGCAGGTACAGAAGTACTTTGCATGCGCTTGGCAATGTTGTGCAGCGCCATTTCATCACCCAGTGTAATACCTGATAAATTAATTGCGACTTTGCCTACGTTATCGATGTGAGCAGGATTACTTTCAAGGGTTTTAAGGGTGTTATCTACCACCCACATATCCACTTTGTTCATTAAACCGTGACGCTCTGCCAACGGGATGAAAAGCCCCGGGCTTATAAGGCCACTGTCTTTTGCATTTAGACGAAGCAAAATCTCGTAATGCTGAAGTTGGGCGGCCTTTTCTTGGTTGGGCACGTTAAGCGGCATGATAGCTTGGCTATACAACTCAAACCCGTCGTTTTGTAATGCGTGATGCAAGGCATGTAACACCTGGTTTTCACTGTCATCAATGGCCATTTGCGAGTCATTATCATGAAACACAAAGTAACGGTTTCGACCCAAGTGTTTGGCTTTGTAACACGCGTTGTCAGCAGCTTTAATTAAGGCTTCTGCACTTTGTGTACTCTCGTTTATTTCAATAACGCCAATGCTTGCCCCTACAAAGAACAACTTGTCGTCATAAACAAAACGATAATTTGAAATCGCCAATAAAAGCTTGTCTAGGCGCTTGGTCACCTCATCCAAACTTTGATTGCGAAATATAATGCAGAACTCGTCTCCCCCTATTCGGGCAAGCAAGTCTTGCCCATTCACGTATTGCCTAAATATGATGGAGATTTCTTTTAGCAGCTTATCGCCCGCTGGATGACCACAGCTGTCGTTTACTAACTTGAATCGATCCATATCGATAAAGCACATCACGCTTTGCTTGTGGTAAGCGCGAGGCGAATTGATACTCGCCACTTTTTCAAAATCAATGTGGTTTAAAGCCTTGCTCTCGCCCTGCTGACCAGCCGCTTTATGCGTTTCATCAAGGATCGCTCGCAGTTTTTCATCAAATGCATAGCGATTAAACAGCCCGGTTAACTGGTCATGGTTAGCTTGAAAATACACTTCTTCCTGCAGCGCCAGCTCTTTGGTCACATCGCGAGCGATGCCTTCAACGGCAACCAGTAATCCTTGCTCGTCGACAATGGGCGTGTCTGAAAATTCAATCGCTAACGGCTCGCCGACCTTGCCTTGATAATGCACAATATAAGGCTCGGGCTTTTCGCCACGGGCAATGGTTTGGCGTATCTCAAATGTCTCGTCAGGTACTTGGCGAACGTACTTCGATTCGTTTGCACAGAAGTCTTCTGCGCTAAACCCTAAAATCTTTTCAATACCCGCGCTTACATACATAAAGTTGTGCTCGATGGTCTTGGTGTAAACAAAGTGGCGGTGCATGCCGTCAACTAAGCGGCGATACTTTTCTTCGCTACGCTTTAAATCGTGCTGGGCGCGAAAACGTTCGGTCACGTCCCTTACGGTTACCGCAATATTGTCACCGGCTTTTACCACCTGAACTTTTATCCATTGAGGCGCAATCTTATCGCTATGAATGGCAAGGTGAGCTTCATAAGGCACGCCAAGTTCAGCAACGTTTTTGGCGTTTTTAAATTCACTGCTTAAACCTAAATAACGCGTTTGCTCGGCTAAGTTCATAGACCGCAATACATCGCATGCACCGCGAAATAGATAGCGACTGTATGAGTTTGCTTCTACTAGAGAAAAGTCATCATCTGTTGGCTGATAAATAAGAAGCGCATCAAGGGAGGCTTCGCTAGCGGTGAGGTAACGCTGCTGACTCAAAGACAAATTAACCGCGCCTTTAAGCTGCTTGTGCAGCACATAGCTAACTAGCGCTGACATCAACAGTCCAATTATAATAATTAACAAGCCTGAGTTATATGGGCTTAGCTGAGACTGCATGGAAAGGTAAAAATCGCGTTCTAAAAAACTGAACGGCAAAAGCGACACAATGGTGCCATCGTTGACTAACTCACCGCTTTGAAAAAGCGTTGCACTGTCGGCGTTAAGCTGAAAGTTAAACTGTGGGCCTACTAACTCGCCTAACATCACGGTTAATATGGTTTGTACGTCGAACCCCGCCACCAGAAATCCATGCTCAGGCTCTTGAGGGCTTATGGCCCTGCCCACAACGATAAAGTGATGTTGAGCAGCATCTGAATACAAAAGCGTGCTTTCCAAATTCTCGGACAATCGCGATATGTTTAAGCCCAACGCGTCCATAGGATGGCCAATGAGGCTGTTGTCTATACGGGTTTTAATACCGGAAGATGGCGTTGCCACCCACGCTATCTCACCGTTAGCATCGACAAATACCAGCGATGAAAAGCCTCGCTGCATGCCCATCAATGACAGGGCTTGCGCATTAAACCAGTCTACTTGGTTTGGTTCAAAGGTGGGCCAGTTTCGCATTAGGTTGTGCAGCGCTTGAATACGTTCGCTTGAGAATACTTCAAGACTAATTTTTACCTGCTCGGCAACCGACTGCGCTTTAGAAATACGTGCTGCGCGTTCATCGTTTTGAATAAAAACACCAGCAGAAACAAATAAAAAGGTGAGAAAAAGAAACAAAACCGTAGGTAAGGCGTAAATACGATGGTTGTGTTTGCTTAACATGTGCCTGTCTCCGGTAACTAGCGCCGGTATACTAAAGTAGAATTATTAAATAAATATGAATTGTCTTATGTGGTATAGGCTCTGGCGTTATCTAATAGTATCTGGCACTGTAAGGCTTCCGATTTTCTTTTAGTGCGTAAAGGCCCTTGTCGGCGCTACCCCATAAAAAAACCAAAATGAAAAGAGCGTTACTTAATGAGTATTTCCCCAAATTTCGAAGACATTAAACAAGCCTATGAACGTATAAAAGGCGACGTAAAGAAAACGCCAATTGTTGAATCTTCGTTGCTCAACAAATGGATGGGCAACCGCATTCTGTTTAAAGCGGAGTGCTTACAGACCATCGGGGCATTCAAAATTCGCGGCGCTATGAATTTTTTAGCCCGCTTGAAAGAGGAAGGTCGTTTACCGAAGCATGTGGTCGCCAATAGCTCTGGAAATCATGCTCAGGCAGTAGCCTATGCAGCGTCTCACTTTGGTATTAAAGCCACTATTTTTGCGAGCGAGACCATTTCGCCGATTAAAGCTGCTGCTACGCAAAGCTATGGTGCTGAATTAAAACTATTTCCTACCCGTCCAGAAGCAGATGCGGCTGTCGAGCAAGCGTCAAAAGCACCAGACACGGTCTGGATACCGCCGTTTAACCACAAAGATATTGTGGCAGGACAAGGCACGGCAACGTTAGAAGCGCTTAACGAAATTGGTGAGGTCGATGCTGTCTTTGCGCCCTGCGGAGGCGGAGGGTTATTGTCGGGCTCATTGCTGGCAACTCGCGCACTACAGCCAAATGCATTGGTCATTGGCGCTGAGCCTGCCGAGGCGAATGATGCCTCTATGTCGTTGCAAGCTGGTGAGATCATTGCCTTAGACTATGCACCAAATACCTTAGCAGACGGCGCTGCCACGCCTTCTGTTGGCGATGTTACGTTCCCTATATTGCAAGAAATAGATGATTTCTATGAAGTGGACGAGCTGCAAATTGCTTATTGGACCCAATGGCTACATCATTTACTAAAGCTTCATATTGAGCCCACGTGCGCGATGACCATGGCTGCAGTAGCGGCTTGGGCTGCCAACACCCCGCCTGGGCAAACCGCTCTTGTTATATTAAGTGGTGGCAACATAAGTCAGGCGAGTATGGCTAAGATTTGGGAGAGAGATTTTTTGCTGCAGCCTCCCATTCTTGACCTTGATGACGAAGACGAATTTGAAGACACCGAGCGTGTCGAGGCATAGCGTTGCGTTAGTGCGTAGCTATTGAAACTCGAGCAGCTCGGTATAAAAACTATAAAAACAAAGAATAAAACAGAAATAAAAAAGGCAGAAACTCACTATGAACTCTACATTGTCGGCCCTGACATTTAAAAAGCACTCGCTTTCAAAGTTACTAACCGCAACCTTTATAACGGCGGCAACGTTAGGCGCTATAACCACCACGCTTACGGTAGATGCTGCAACGCTTGTTGAGAACGTAAAAGGCTATACGTTAAATGAAAGTGGCAAACTCATTACGTTTAAAAACCTTGTCATTGATGAAGGCAAAGTGGTTGCATTAGATATCGACAAAGGCACCACGCCTGTCGACAGCACTATTGATGGCAAAGGCAAAGTTATGCTACCCGGGCTTATCGACGCTCACGGGCATTTACTAGGCTTAGGCGCAAACTTGTTGGAAGTCGATTTGCGAGAAAGTAGCAGTGCACAAGACGCGGCCAAGACAGTTGCCGAATACGCATTTGCGAATGGACAACAAGCTTGGATTACCGGGCGCGGTTGGAACCAGGAATTATGGTCTGACAGAGCGTTTCCAACAGCGGCTGATCTAGATAAAGTCATTTCTGACCGACCTGTTGCACTAGCTCGCGTAGACAGCCACGCTACCTGGGTGAACAGTAAAGCGATGGAAATTGCGGGTATAACTAAAGACACCCCATCGCCTGCAGGTGGCGAAATCATTAAAGACGCTGACGGTAATCCTACCGGTGTTTTCATTGATAATGCATCGCAATTAATAGAAGCGCACTTGCCTAAAGCAAGCAACGCTATTTACGAGCAGCAATTACATGCAGCAGGTGAGCACTTACTAGCAAATGGTGTTACGTCAATGCACGATGCTGGCATAGACAGAGACGTTTACGATTTCTATTTAAAAGAAGCGGTAGAAGGTGACTTGCCTGTGCGTATTTATGCCATGGTGAGTGCGACAGACCCTGACCTCAGCACCATGTTAGGCAATGGCGCTATCCGCGATAAAGACGACTTTTTATATATTCGTTCAGTTAAAGCTTATGGCGATGGCGCACTAGGTAGCCGAGGCGCAGCATTGCTTGAACCTTATTCAGATGCGCCGCATCAACATGGATTGCTGTTAACTCAACCAGAAGATATGACCCAACTGTTTACTACGGTAATTGGTGCGGGCTTCCAGCTTAACTACCATGCCATTGGTGATAAGGCTAACCATGTTGCACTGAACGAGTTTGAAACCACGTTTAAGAGTATTGGCGGCAGCGAACTGCGCAACCGCATTGAGCATGCACAAGTGATTGCGCCTGACGACCTAGCCCGCTTTGCTTCGCTGAAGGTCTTACCTTCCATGCAGCCTACTCACGCCACCAGCGATAAGAACATGGCGGAAGATCGCCTTGGCAAAGATCGTATGAAAGGCGCTTACGCGTGGAAAACGCTACTCGATTCGGGCATTGCACTGCCCTTAGGCTCTGATTTCCCTGTAGAGCTTGCTAACCCCTTTTACGGGCTTCACGCTGCGGTTACGCGACAAGACAGAAACAATCAACCCGTAAAAGGTTGGTATGCCCACGAAGCGTTAACCATTGAACAAGCCTTTAAAGGGTTTACTTTAGATGCAGCCTACGCAGGGCACATGGAAGATACCTTAGGCACACTAACGCCAGGAAAATGGGCAGACTTTATCTTGGTCGACCAAGATATTTTTACCATTGATGCCAAAGACATTTGGAAAACCGAAGTACACGCAACTTATGTGGCGGGAGAAGAAGTTTTTTCTAAATGAGTAGCGAAAACAAAAGCCTGTTAACCAAAGGGATTGGCGGCATTGGCGCTGCCCTTTTGGTGTTAAATGGCCTTATTGGAGCGGGTATTTTTGCTCTGCCCGCTAAAATGGCCGCTGAGCTCGGCGCTTTCAGCCCTTACATCTTTTTGATTTTTGGCGCGCTAATGCTGGCCATTGTGTGGTGTTTTGGGCAGCTAGCGGCGCTGTACCAAGAAACCGGCGGACCTGTGGTGTACGCCCAGAAAGGCTTCGGCGACGCAGCGGCGTTTCAAACGGGCTTTATTTACTATTTAGCTCGCGCAACCGCGATTGCAGCCAACATGCACGTGTTATTGCTATACGCCGGCTATGTGTGGCCCGAACTAAATGCGGGAATAGGCAAATCATTCGCTATTATCGCGCTTACCACAGCACTAATCGTAGTGAATATTGTCGGCCTTAAGGCCGCCATGCGTTCACTTGATACTATCTCGGTGCTAAAACTGCTGCCTTTCGTGGCGCTTATTGCGGTTGGTTACTGGCAGCTCGATTTTTCTACTGCGCTAACACGTTCTTCGGAATCCGTTGTACCTGCGTTTGACACCATTTCTGCCGGCGCCCTACTTACGCTTTACGCCTTTATTGGTTTTGAAACGGTAGTGGTCACGAGCGGCGAGACCAGTTCACCAAAAAAGACCATACCTCGGGCTTTAATGCTTACAGTTTCAGGTATCGCCATATTTTACTTTTGCGTGCAGTGGCTTTATTGGCACACTGTAGGGCCTGCAAAGCCGGATAGCGCACCACTTATTGCACTCGCCAATATGATATTTGGCGAAACTGGGGCGCTTATTATGACGCTAACCGCCGTAGTGTCTGTTGCCGGTAACTTGTTAGCGAATATGATATCTACGTCTCGACTTACGTTCTCTATGGCGCAGCAGTCACTTATTCCAGGTAAACTGGGACAGAAGTTAGGTGAGATTCACACATCCTTTGCTACCCCAGCAGTTTCCATATCAATACTGGGAATATTTGCCGGTACTATGGCGCTGAGCGGCAGCTTTGTGTGGTTAGCTATTTCAAGCGTGCTTGCACGGCTTGTGGTTTACGCCGTGTGTGTAGTGGTGTTGATGAAAGCACAGCGGGCTTCATTGCAGAGGGCACCTTTACAGGAAACTTCCTTGCAGAGCGCTTATTCACAAAGCGGCATGCAGCAAGATACTTCTAAGAAAGACGCTTATTTTAACGGCTCTGCAGGCGCATTTGCCAGCCCTGTAAACCTGTTTCGACGTCTGATACCCTTTGTCGCACTAGCGGTTTGCGCATGGTCTATTGCACAGTCGTCAACCAACGCGTGGCTATTTTTACTGGGTGAATTAGTGGTTGGCGCACTGCTTTACTTTTTTTATTTCGCTCCAAGCAACAAAGAATCAAAAGGTTAAACCGTGGAAATTCAAGTTATACCCGTTACGCCCTTTGCCCAAAACTGTTCATTAATTTGGGATTCATCCACTAACAAAGGCACGTTTGTCGACCCAGGCGGCGACGTTGAAAAGTTGATTGAAGCTGCATCGAATAAAGGCGTGAGTATAGAGAAAATTATACTCACTCATGGGCACTTAGATCATGTGGGCGGCACTGTCGCCATTGCTGAACATTACGGTGTACCTATTGTTGGGCCGCATATTGGCGATAAATTCTGGCTAGATGCACTTATGCAGCAAAGCCAGATGTTTGGCTTTCCACCCGCCCAGCCTTTTGCTCCCAACGAGTGGTTAAACGACAACGATACCATTTCAGTGGGCAATTTAACGCTAGAAGTGCTGCATTGCCCGGGTCATACACCTGGTCATGTGGTGCTGGTAGAACGCTCAAGTAATCGCGTTATTGTGGGTGATGTAATTTTCGCAGGCTCTATTGGCAGAACTGATTTCCCACAAGGTAATCATCAGCAATTAATCGACTCGATTAAACAGAAAATTATGGTGCTGCCGGATAATATGACGATTTACCCGGGTCATGGGCCAACCACTACGGTTGCAACCGAAAAGGCTACGAACCCTTATGTATCTGGCAGGTTCGGTTAGCCTAATTAAAAATAAAAAGGCGAGGTACGTTTAATTGCTATTAACGCCCTCGCCTTCCTGTTAATTAACGCCCGCTACATACAAGCATGAAGCGATAATTAACAGACCTTACAAACAATGCTTATTCGTAAGCGCCGCTTGCATAATGCAACTCATAGCTGTGGCTATAAATTTCAAGGATGTTGCCAAACGGGTCTTCCATGTAAATCATGCGGTAAGGCTTTTCACCCGGATAGTAATAACGCGGCGCCTTCATTCGCTTTTTACCACCAGCAGCGACAATCTTCTCAGCCAAGCCTTCTACATCTGGGTCTTGAACACAGAAATGGAAGATACCGGTTTTCCAATATTCAAAGTTGTTTTCTGGGTTCTCTTGGTTGCTGAACTCAAAAATTTCAACGCCGACACGATCACCTGTTGAAAGGTGCGCAATGCGAAATTTCCCCCAACCTGGACCAAATACATCGGTACACATTTCGCCAATCGCCGAGTCATCTTCAACAATCTCGGTTGGCTTCATGATGAGGTACCAACCAAGTACTTCGGTATAAAATTTCACGGCAGCTTCTAAGTCAGGTACTGAAATTCCAATATGAGAAAACGTACGTGGATACGGTGTTTTTACTGCTTCAGTCATCACTTACTCCTATTTAGTGCAAGTTATCGAAATGGCTTAAGCGGCCGCCTCGTCAAGAAGGCCAACTCGAACACCGCTTAAGTGAATGTGCATACATAGTAGCTAGACAAAGATGAAACATGAAATTATGATATTTTCTAAATTTAATAAATTTAAATTATACCCGAATGATAAATCCTACTTGGCTAGACACCTTCATCACGTTAGTAGAAACGGGGAACTTTACGCGCACCGCAGAGCAACGGTTTATGACGCAGCCGGGCGTAAGTCAGCACCTTAAGAAACTGGAAGAGGCATGTCAGTGTGAACTAGTCATCCGTTTAGGCAAGGGGATTCAGCTAACTGAACAGGGCCAGCGTGTGTACCACTATGCCAAGGAGCAGCAGGAAAAAGAGCAAGATTTTATTGCCAGCTTAAAGTTTGACGCCCCTTTTGAAGGTAAGTGCGTAGTAGCCTGCTCGGGTGCGATTGCTCAGCGTATTTACCCAGCCTTACTGGCACTGCAAAAACAGCATAGCGCGCTTAATATTCACGTGGAAGTCGCACCTCGTCGTACTATTTTGTCAGGCATTGCGAACAATACGCTGGAGCTTGGCATTGTGACAAACCAGCCAGAGAGTGAAGATATACATAGTGAGTATTTAGGCGAAGAAGCATTGGGGCTTATTCTACCGCGAAGCCTACCTTATGCGCTTGCTGCGCAGGTTCCTGGGTTATCTGAAAACGCGCAGGGTTTTATT